>NZ_QAIJ01000206.1:0-13100 GCF_003060985.1 Stenotrophomonas sp. HMWF023 | reverse complement strand
CCCCGCCGTTTTTTTGTGCGTCTGGCGCCCATTGTCCCCTGCTATCAAGAGGCACGCTCTGATAGAGGCCAAGCGGGGTTGGCGGCGTTGGTTTCATGCACGCAGTGACACGTGTGCCAACCAAGGTTGGCATCTACCAGGGCACGAGCGCTGCTTTGAAATCGTCGCCGTTGATTAGCCGCACGCCTCCCCCCTCCAGCGCACGGGCACCGCTTCGTTGCCAACCGTGGCTGGCACCCTGGGTGTCATGCACGCGGCAGCGCCTCTGCCAACCAAGGTTGGCATCTACCAACGCGTGCGTCAGTTCGCCGGGGCGAACTGTAGCCGGGTCCATACCCCGTAGTGATCCGACGCCCAACGGCCGCCGTCATCCGGCTGGTCGAACAGGATCTTTGCTTCGCGCGCGACCATCTCGTCCTGCTGGAAGAAGATGTGGTCGATCCGCGACGGCGCCTGGTAGTAATGACGGTTGAGCGTACTGACACCGGCCAGGTCGGTGTTGACGTGCACGCTGCCGTAGCTGTCGCCATAGTGGCTGCGCAGCTCGCTCAGATCGCCGGCATCGACCAGTGCATTGAAGTCGCCGGCAATCACTACCGGTGCACCGGCAGAACTGCCAGCGATGAAACGCAGCAGATCTTCGACCTGGCTGCGGCGGATGCGCTGGCCGGCGTCGTCACTGCGCTCGTTGAGATGGGTCGCATAGACATTGACCGGCTTGCCGTCCACGTCGATGCGCAGATGGGCCACGGTGCGGTAGTCATCCAGCGGCAGCAGCAGGTGCTCGCCGCGGGCCAGGATCGGGCGCCGGGTCAGCAGCGCATTGCCGTAGCGCTTGGGCGCTCCCACCGGATCGGTGGACACGAATACGTAGCGGTAACCGAGCTGGCTGGCCAGCCACTGCGCCTGGTTGCGTACGTTGCGCTTCTGGATCACTTCCTGCAGCGCGATGGCATCGGGCTGCAGGCGCTTGAGCTCGGCCACGATCGTGCGACGGCGGCTGGGCCAGTCCTCGCGATCATGGTGCAGGTTGAACGTCACCATGCTCATGCCGGGCTCGCTGACGGCCGCCGCGTTGGCCGCGGCGACCGGCGCAGCGGCCAACGCCAGCCCCGGCAGGGCCAGCGCGATCGCCAGCCCCAGCACGCAGAGACTGCGGCCGATCCCGATCGGTTGACGCATGGTTACTGCCCTTTGCGCTCGGCGCGGCGCACCGCGCTGGGCACGTCGATCTCGACCCGTGCCGGCAACTGGTGCACATGCAGCTCGTTGTTGATCCATTCCGCTGCCTCGCCGTTGACCGTCGCCTGGCCCGGCTCGCCTGCATACGGCCATGGCAGCACCACGCCACCGGCCGGCGGCACCAGGCCGGGCTGCACCTCCAGCACCAGCTGCTTGTCGCTGCGCTGCAGGCGATAGTTGAGCTGCCCCTGCGGCGTGCGCAGGCCCTGCACGGCGATGCCATTGCCCTGCAGCCACGACACCGGGATGCCCGCGGCAAGCACCAGCGCCTCGTCTGCGTCGCGGTTGTAGGCGAACATATCCAGCGCCGAACGGACAAAGTCCGATGCCACCCAAGCATGCGGCAGGTCACCTACAAAGAACGGTTTGCGCGGCGTACGCGAGACCACCTCGGCCCACTGGTTCCAGGCCTGCGGCGCGCGATCCTTGAAGAAGAACTCGGTGGCCTGCCAGGCACGATCGCGCCAGCCCAGGCGCACGAACGCGGCGACGTTGCGCCATTCGTACGGCGTGTAGTCCTTCCATTCGCGCTTGCCATCGCGGCGCGCGACGAATTCGTTCCAGTAACGCTGGAAGGTCGCGTCCAGCGCCTCCTGCGGCAACCGCCCTTGCTCGCCGCCCGGTGCCAACGCGATCGTGGTGGAGGTGGCGTCGAAATCACCCAGCTCGGCCGAGCCCGGCAGATAGTCGATGCGATGCTGCTGCATGGCCGCCAGCAGCGAGGCCTGCAGGTCATCCCGGAACTGATCGCGCGATTCGCTGATCTGCATCGCCTCGACCTTGCCCAGCTGCGCCGCCAGTTGCGCGGCGTCCTTGTAGCCACGCAGCGCCCAGAAGTTGTCCCAGTACGAATGCATCGGCTTGGCCGAATAGCCCTCGTGGCTGATCGAGGCCGGCATCATCCCGTAGAAGGCAGGATTGCGCGCACGGTTCTCCTCGGTGCGCTCGCTGCCCCGCAGTTGTTCCATGTAGCTGTAAGCGCCCAGCACATGTGGCCACATCTGCTCGAGGAAGGCGGTGTCGCCGGTGTAACGGCCGTACTCGGCGATGTTGTAGATCAACTCGCCGTGGCTGTCGTTCTCCGGCACAGGGTCACTGCCACGCGCATCGACGCAGCACGGCACCTTGCCGTTTTCAAACTGATAGGGCGCATACCAGGTCACGTAGTCGCGCACGGCATCGCTGCGGCCCATCCGCAGCAGGCCTTCGGAGATCATCGCGCCATCGCGGATCCAGCTGCGTGCATAGGAGCGCGTGCCCGGCTGCAGGCGCGGGCCGACCCGCGAGATCAGCATGTGCGCCACTGCGGTGCGCAGGGTTTCCACCAGCGGCTGGCCGGCAGCCGGCACCTGCAGGGTCACCGCACCCAGCTTGTCGCGCCACATTGCCGCGACCTGCTGCTGCGCCTTGGCCACGTCCAGCGCCTGCGGCGCCCAGCTGCCCGTCTGCGGCAGCACGATCGCCACTTCGCGGCTCTGCCCGGGTTCGAGCTTGATCGTATACAGCAGCGCACCGGACGCCATGCCGGTCGAATCCTTCACGGCGGTGGTGCCGGGCAGCTTGCCGCTGGCCAGGTGCATCGCATCCAGCTTGCCGTCGAAGCTGCTGGCAAAGCGCGCATCCGGCACCTGCAGGGGATACAGCCGCGGTTCGCCATTGATGCGCACCAACTGCTCGCCCACGTCCAGGCTGTCGATGCGGCTGAAGCCGCCCACCGTGTTGAGGAACTGGGTGGGCGGATTGACCTGCCACGGACGGATCGCCAGTGCCAGGGTGTATTCGTGCGCGACCTTGTCCGGATTGCTCAACCGGTAGCGCCCGATCAGCTGCGCGCGCTCGGGCGTGCCCTGCACGAAGCTGGTCACCGACAGACCGGCCTTCTCGTGCACCCAGTCGACCGTGGCGATCGGCAGGTAGCGATCCTGCAGCGACTGGGTGATGGCAACGTCGGCCCAATCCAGCAGCTTGCCGTCGAGGCGGATGAACGGCTCGATGCTGAAGCTGCCCTTGGCCGGCTCCAGTGCACCGTCCTCACTGATCAACGCCTGTTCCTGACCACCATCCAGGCCAAGCAGGGTCCAGTACGGCTGCTCGCCAACGTAAGCGCGCGGCAAGCTGCCACGCGGCAGGTCGGCTGCCACCGATGACAGGAAGGCATTGGGCGTCGCAGCAAATGCGAGCGGCTTCAGGGTGATGTCACGGATGCCGTAGCGCCAGTTCGGCCCGCTCTGCAGGTCGAAACGCACATAGCGCGCATCGGTGTCGGGCAGTGCCAGCCAGTCGCGGCCTCCGGCACCGGCGGTCACTTCGCGCACGGTACGCCAGTCACGACCGTCCTCGGAGGTGCGCACGGTGTAGCGGTTCGCTTCCAGGCTGGGCAGCCAGTCGATCACCGCACCGCCGATCTCGCGGCTCTTGTGCAGGTCCAGGCTGATGGTCTGCTGCTTGACCCCGCCACTGATCCAGAAGGTATCGGACTTGCCGTCGATCATCCGGTCCTGCAGCGCGGTTGCGGTATCGGCGATCACCGAGGGCCGCAGCGCCGAATCATCCTGGGCGGGCAGGCCCTGCAGGGTCAGCTTGTCGAAGCACACGGTGCCACGACCACCGACCTTGCTGTAGATCGTGAACTCCATCGACGCACTGCGCGTCATGTCCTTCTCTGGCGATGGCCCCCACGCCTTGTCGATCTGCCGGCGGCGGTACTCCACCGGCGTCCACGCCTTGGGGAAGGCGTAGCCGGGACGGTTGACCCACCACACGTTGTCGCCGCTGGCGTCGATCAGCTTGAACTGCAGGTCATTGGCCGGCGAATCACCGCGCAGCTGGAAGCCGAAACGGTAGTTGGCCGGGTACTCGATGTTCAGCGGGCGGCGGATGCCGACGTAGCCGGAGACCTCATGGAAGTCGTAATCCAGGCACAGCGCGCGGCCACCGCCGGCACCACTGACCGGCCGCAGCGAGCCGCTGACCTGGTCGGACAACACCAGCTTCCATGCGCTGATGTCGTCGAAATCATCCAACACCTTCGGCGCGGGGAGCGCCGGTGGTGCGGCGATCGCCAGGGAAGACCACAACAGGCCCAGTCCAACGGCGATCGCACGCTTCATCCCTTCACGCTCCCCAGCAACAATCCTTGGATGTAGTACCGCTGCAGCACCAGGAACAGCGCCAGCACCGGAACCACGGTGACCACTGCGCCGGCCATCATCATTTCCACGTCCATGATGTGTTCGCGCGAGAGGGTGGCCAGGGCCACCGGCAAAGTGTAGTGCTCCTGGTCGGTCAACACGATCAGGGGCCACATGAAATCGTTCCATGCGCCCATGAAGGTGAAGATCGCCAGCGTCACCAGCACCGGCTTCAGCATCGGCAGCACGATCTGGAAGAAGATCCGCAGCTCCCCTGCCCCGTCGATGCGCGCCGCTTCCAGCAGCTCATCGGGAATCGAGCGGGCGTACTGGCGCACCAGGAAGATGCCGAACACGCTGGCCAGCGCCGGCACGATCACGCCGCCGAAACTGTTGACCAGGCCCAGCTGCTTCATCAGCAGGAACAGCGGCAGCATCGCCACCTGTGCCGGGATCACCAGCGCCGCCATCAGCACCTGGAACAGGCGCTCACGACCGACGAAGTTGAGCTTGGCGAAGGCGTAGCCGGCCATCGTGTTGAGCAGCAGCGAACCGAGCGTGATCGCCAACGACACCAGCAGGCTGTTGGCGAAGTTGCCGCCCATGCCGGTGCGCGCGAACAGCTCCGTGTAGTTGTGCGTGGTGATGCTGGACGGCAGCAGCGGCGGCGGGAAGTGGGTGGCCTCACCCTGCGGCATGAACGAGACCGAGAGCATCCACAGCAACGGTGCCAGGCTGACCAGGGCCAGCACCAGCAGTGCGCCGTTGATCATCCACGGGTGCCAGCGTGACTGGCCGATTTCACGACTCATACCAACTGCCTCTTGCGGCCAAAGCGCAGCATCACGGTGGTCACCGCCAGGATGATCAGGAACAGCAGGAACGCCACAGCCGAGGCGCGTCCCAGGTTCCACCACTTGAAGCCTTCCTCGAACATGAAATACAGCACGCTGACGGTGCTCTGCAGTGGGTCGCCGCGGGTCATCACGTACGGTTCGGCGAACAACTGGAAGTAACCGGACACGGTGATCACGCCGACCACCAGCAGCACCGGGCCGAGCATCGGCAGGGTGATGTGCAGGAACTGCTTCCAGCGCGAGGCGCCATCGATACGCGCGGCCTCGTACAGATCATGCGGGATCGCCTGCAGGCCGGCCAGGAAGATCACCATGTTGTAGCCGAAGTTCTTCCACACCGCGAACAGCATGATGGTCGGCATGGCCCAGTTGGGGTCGCCCAGCCAGTCGATCGGGCTGATGCCCAGGTGGCCCAGACCGTAGTTCACCAGACCGTAGCTGGTGTGGAACAGATAGCGCCAGATCACCGCCACTGCCACCAGCGTGGTTACCACCGGGGCGAACAGCGCGGTGCGGAACAGTGCCTTGAAACGTGCCGCCGGGGCATTGAGCAGCATCGCCGCGCCCAGCGATACGCCGATCGACAACGGCACGCCGATCACCACGAAATACGTGGTGTTCCACAGCGACTTCCAGAACATCGGCGTCTGCAGCAGGTCGATGTAGTTGCCGAGACCCACGAAGCGCAGGTTGCTGCTGTCGGCCAGCGCATACAGGTCGAAGTCGGTCACGCTCAGCGCCAACGCCGAGGCTACCGGCAGGCCGAAGAACACACCGAGCACGATCAGCGAGGGGCCGGCGAAGATCCAGCCGGCAAGGGAAGAACGTTTCATTGCGGGCTCCCGGCCGCGACTGCACTGGTCGAACCCGAGGGGGGTGCGCTGCGCTGCAGGCGTTGTTGTTCATGCATCCATCGACGCTTGGCCAGCACCTTGTCCACGCGCTGGTCCAGTTCGGCCACGGCCTTGTCCTGCGGCAGGCCACCACGCACCACTTGTTCGGTGACGATGCGCATTTCCTGCACGATGCGCTCCCATTCGAGCACCTTCGGGGTCGGCTTGACCCGCTCCAGCTGGTCGCGGAACGCTGCGGCAAGGGGATCGTTGGCCAGCGACGGCGCGTTCCACGTGCTGCGGCGCGGCGGCAGGTCGCCGATGATCGCGTGGAAGCGCGCCTGGATTGCCGGCCGCGACAGGAACTCGATCAGCTTCCAGGACGCTTCCTTCTGCTGCGATTTGCGGAAGATCACCAGGCTGGTGCCGCCGGCGATGCCCGCGCCCGGACCATCCGGACCCGGCAGTGCGGCGGTGCCCCACTGCCCTTCCAGTTCCTTCGGCTGCAGCTTCTTGAACTCGCGGATGTTCCAGGGGCCGGAGATGTAGAACACGTTGAAGCCGCGGAAGAATTCATCCCAGACGTTGGAGATCTGCGTCTCGGACATCTTCGGCGCCCAGCCCTGCTCGAACATGTTGGCGTAGAAACCGAGCGTGCGACGGAAGCCGGGGCTGGAGAAATTGCCACGGGTGTCATCGTCGCGCAGCAGCGGATCGGGCTGCTGCAGCGCCAGCGACAGCTGCTGCTCGAACTCGTTGATCGGCATCAGCACGGCATAACGGTTCGGGCCCTGCATGCGCTTGATCGCGGCCATCTGCTCGTTCCATTCCGCCCAGGTACGCGGCGGGTGGTCGAAGCCGGCCTTGGCCAACAGGTCCTTGCGGTAGTAGATCAGGCGGGTATCGACGTACCACGGCACGCCGACCAGCTGGTCGTGGATCACGTTGGTATCCCAGATGCCCTGGAAATAGTCCTTCGGATCGACCACAGTCGAGCGCTGCACGAACGGCTGCAACGGCGTCAGCGCGTTGAGTTCGGCGAACTCGGGCACCCAGGTGTTGCCGAGCTGGCATACGTCGGGCAGGCCATCGGCGGCGAACGCGGTCAGCAGCTTCTCGTGCGCGGCCGTCCACGGGATGTTCTGCACATCGACCTTGATGCCGGGGTTCTCCGCTTCGAATTCGTGGATCAGCTCGCTGACCACTTCGGCCTCGCGGCCCATCGCCCAGAAGCGCACGGTGGTAGTGCCCTGCTCGGGGCGGGCACAGCCGGCCATGACCAGCGCGGCCAGTGCAGGCAATGCCCAGCGTCGCAGGCGGTGTTTCCAGTCGTGCACCTTGTTACTTCCCCTGGCCGGTGTTGCGGTTGGCATTGTTTTTCTGTTCCTGCGCGGCGGCCGCACGTGATTCAGCGATACCGACCGCACGTGCCGCTGCGGCCTTCTCATCCTTCTGCAGCTCCAGCGGCTGGAAGGAACCTTCCGGCGCCAGCCAGCCACCACTGAAGCCCGCCCGTTCCAGGCCCTTGCGGATGTACGGGTTCTTCTTCATCACATCCCAGACGAAGTCGTTGCGGTAGTTGGCGATCATGGTCAGGATCGGGCCCTGGTCGATGGCGATGTAGTCGCTGGCGACCCAGCCGCGATCAGGCACCACGCGCCCTGTCTTGATCGGGATGTCGTAGTTGAAACTGGGATTGAACGAATCCAGGAAGCCATAGCTGGAGTAGATGTAGTCGCCGTAGCGCTTGTGCATCTCCAGCGTGGCCGGGATCACTTCCTCGGGCGCGAACACGACCGAGGAGATCGCGGCGGTTGGCGCGATCGTGCCGTCATCGAAATTCTCGCGCAGGCCTGCGCCGCGCGAAGAGTAATGGCGGAACTGGCGCTGCTCGCCGCGGTATTCCTGGGTGGTGTTCTGCGGACCATCACTGGCGGTCAGGCCCCACACGTTCTCGCCGTATTCCTTCCAGTTCATCGGATTGGCAATAGCGTACTCACGCTGGGCCAGCGCGGCCGAACGGCTGTTGAGGAAGTAGGTGCTGCCACGCTCGCGCATGTAGGCATCCTGGATGTCGCGGAAATCGATCCAGACGTGGCTGTACTGGTGGCCGAACAGCGGGCCGAAGGACAGGTATTCCTGGCCCTGGTAGACACCCCAGTCGTTGTCGTAGGTGCGCGTCCACACCGTCCACGCATCCGGGCTGACCGGATGGCTGGGCGAACCCAGGGCGAGGATGTAGACCATCATCGCCTCGTTGTAGCCCATCCAGTCATGGTCGATGAAGCCGTTCTCGGGGAACCAGCCCATCGAGATCAGCGGTGCACGCTGCTGCAGCCACGGCCAGTCGACCTGCTTGTACAGGGTGTCGGCGATCTGCCGGATTTCCTTCTCGCGCGGATCGTCGCCGTCGTAGTACGACTGGGCGAACAGCACGCCCATCATCAGCAGCGCGGTATCCACCGAGGACAGTTCCACCCAGCTGTCGTAGCGGCGGCCCTGCTGCATGTCCAGGAAGTGGTAGTAGAAACCCTTGTAACCAGCCTTGCCGGTGCGCTGCGGGCCCATCGGCACGTCGCGGAAGAACTTCAGGGTGGTCAGGGTGCGGTCGATCGCCTGGTTGCGGCTGACCCAGCCGTTCTCGATGCCGATCGGATACGCGGTCAGGGCGAAGCCGACCGAGGCGATGCTGGCGAACGGCCGCGACGGATAACGGTCCGGGGTGAGGCCGTTGATCTCGTTGGTGGTATCCCAGAAGAACTGGAAGGTGCGGCGCTCAAGGTCATCGAACAGTGGCGGCAGCTCGGGCTTCATCGGCCGAGGCGGTGCGTCCGCCTCGATCAGGATCACCGGCGGGCGCGGCTTGGCAGGCTCCTGCTGGGCCGGTTTGCAGCCGGCGATGGCCAGGGTCATCGCAGCGGCGGTCATCAGGTGGCGTGCCTGCATGGCGCGGTTCCTCCGGTGGGCTGATCGATGAAAGAGCATAACGTCCAATGACCTGAAATCGTTTACAAAGTGCGGTCTTAAAAAACCACGGAAACGTGGTCGATGACACCGCGGTCATTGCCCACGCCATTGCCCCCTGTCTGGCAATGGCCTGGACAATGGACCGGCCCGGAGGCCGGCCATTGCTGTTGAAGCCGGAGCCATCGGCGAACCGATGGCTCCGCAATGCTGCACCAGGCATTCCGCTTAGAAGCGGAAGCCGACTTCGGCCTTGACCTGGCGCGGGGTACCGACGATGTCGCCGGTCTCGTTGTAGCTCGCGGTCAACTTGCCGTTCTTGTAGTAGTTGTAGTTCGAGAAGTTGTCGAAGTTGAACACGTTGATGATGTCGATACGCGCATACAGCTCGGTATCGCCCGCCATCTTGAACGTCTTGGTGGCCTGCAGGTCGACCGAACGGTAGCCGAAGATCTTGCCACCCAGCAGGAACTTGCCATTACCACCCGGAACCGCCGCCATCGGGGTCGGCAGATCGAAGCCGTTGGCCTGCGGCACGCCGTACCAGTCGTTGATCGCGGTCGGCGTGGCCAGGGTGATCTTGCCACCGAAGGTGATGCCCCAGAAGCCCGCGTACGAACCGGTCACCACCAGGCGGTGGCGCGGCGCGCCGTTGGAGCGGATGGTCGGGTAGTCACCGATCACGCCGCGGTCGAACGCGTAGTGCTCGTTGATGTCACGGTTGTGGCGGGCAGTGGTCCAGGTATAGGCAATCGAGGTACCCCAGCCACTTTCCTGGGTGAACGGCTTCTGCGCCGACAGCAGGATCTGGGTAGCGCGGGTCTTGATGCCCTGCTGGCCGATGATCAGGCTGCCGAAGCCCGGCACGTTGCAGCTCCAGGCCTGGCCCAGGCCAGGTTCGGTGCCACCGCACAGGCGCGGGTCATCGAAGAAGTTGCCGGTCGGGTAACGGTTGCCCAGGGTGAAGGCGAAACCATCGTAGGTCAGCGTGCGCGCGATGGTGGCATCGGTCAGCCAGTCGCCGATCTGGTTGCTCATGCCCAGGCTGAACTGGTCAGCGTAAGGCACCTTCAGGTTGTTGTTCAGCAGGTCGACTTCCAGGCCGGCATTGCTGGTCGAACCGACCAGGCTCTGCAGGTTGCCGATGCCGTTGAGCAGGTTCGGGTTCCAGTCATAGCAGGCCGCATTGCCCTGGAAGCACTGGCCGGTGGCCGGGTTGCGGAAGTAGATGGTCGGCTGCGGCAGGGCCAGCTTGGTGGTTTCCAGCTGCAGGTAGTCGAACAGGTCGCGGTCGTAGGATCGGCCCGCGCCACCGTGGATCACGTGCTGCTCGTCGGCATTGATGTCATACGAGAAGCCCAGGCGCGGCTGCCAGGCATTCTTGAATGCCTTGCGGTTGTGGCCGTTGCTGATGTAATCGTTGATGTTCAGGCCACTCAGCGCCAGCGTATCGGCATAGCTCTGGCCAGCCGCGGCACGCGGGTCCTGCGCGAACAGTGCGTTGACCACTTCCGGCGGGGTCACGAAGTCCAGGTAGGACGGGTTCTTCTCGTAGTCCCAGCGCAGGCCGAGGTTCAGCTGCAGGTGGTCGTTGACCTGCCAGTCGTCCTGGATGAACAGGCCGATCTGCTTGACCTTCGAACGCACTTCGCCGGACACGCCGGATACGCCGGTGACCGGCTTCACGAACTGCGCCTTGTACGGGATGCTGTCCGGGAACGTCGGGTTGTCGATGGTGTAGTAGAACTGCGGATTGATCTGCGCCGCGTCGGAGGCGTACAGGTCGATCTGCTTGTACTTGGCACCCATCTTGATGGTGTGGTCGCCGGCCCACTCGATGCCGTCCAGGGTCAGGTTGTCTTCGATCGACCAGCCCTTCTGGCCCTTCACCTGCGACGACATCGCCGAGGAGCCACCGATGGAGACGATCGGGCGCTCTTCGTTGGCGCCGTCCGGAGCGGTGTAGTTGAAGCCGTTGCCCAGGCTCAGCGGCTTGGGATTGTTGAACGAGTCTTCGTGGGTGACCATCAGCTCGTTGTAGTAGCGCTCACCGCTGTGGTTCCAGCGCAGCGCGTAACGACGGTCGGTGTTCTTGGTTTCCTTGCCGGCCATCGGCGCGGTCTGGTCCGAGAACTGCTGCTGGGTTTCGTCACGGTCCTGGAAGGTCAACTCCAGGCGGTCGTTGTCGGTCGGCTCGAAGTCGATCTTGGCAAAGATCAGATCCTGCTGGAACGGCTGGCTGGCTGGCCCCAGGCCTGCCTGCGCATCGGCCGGCACACGGTCGGCCTTGTTGGTCACCGAGCCGTGCGGAGCAATGGTCACCGGCAGGTCGAAGCGCTTGGCTTCATAGGTCACGAAAAAGTGGGCCTTGTCCTGGATGATCGGACCGCCCAGGGCGAAGCCGTATTCCTTCTCGGCCGAATCTTCCTTGCCCTTGTTCGGCTGGCGCTCGGCCGGGGTCATCGCACGCATGCTGTCGTTGGTGTAACGGTAGAAGGTTTCACCCTTGAACTCGTTGGTACCCGACTTGGTCGCAGCGGTGACGGCAGCGCTGGACACCTGGCCGTACTCGGCCTTGTAGTTGCCGGTGATGACCTTGTATTCACCGATGGCCAGCTGCGGGAACGGGTTGCCGGCACTGCCGGACTGGCCGGCCACGCCGCCGCCCTTGACGTAGCTCTTCTGGCCCACGCCGTCGATGTAGACGTTGGTGCCGTCGGAGTTGGTGGCACCGCCGCGCAGCGAGGTGTTGCCCTTGGCATCACGGGTGAAGATCATGCCCGGCACGGCGTCGGCGAACTCCAGGAAGTTGCGCGACACCTGCGGGGTGGTCTGGATCTGCTGCAGGCTGACGGTCTTGCCGACTTCGGAGGTACGCACTTCCTGCAGCAGGGTCGGCGCGACGACGTTGACGGTGTCCAGGTTGGTGGCGGCGGTCGTACCGGTGCCACCGGCGGCGGCGCCAGCAAAGTTGAGCGTCGAGGTCGAGGCGACGGTGACGGTGACCTTCTGCGTCTGGCCGTTGGCCACAACGTCATAGGTGCCCGGGTCCAGGCCCATCAGCGAATAGCTGCCGTCGGCACGCACGGTGCCGCGACGCACGGTACCGGTGGCGACGTTGGTGGCGGTGACTTCGGCACCGGCCTGTGCGCCGGAGACCTGGCCGCGCAGGCTGGCGTTGGCCGACTGCGCCATGACGTTCGGGGCGGCGGCCAGCATCAGGCAGCTGACCAGGGCGGTGCTCAGCAGCCGGCGCGCCGGCGTGCGGATCGTGGAATGCATCATCAACTCAATCTCCGGGTGGCGGTGACCGCTTGCGCGGCACCTGCGATCAATCAAAAAAGAAGGAACGCCTCTGGCTTCAATGGCCGGATGGCGGAGTGGTGGAATCGCGAACAATCAGGCGCGGGACCAGGGTCTGTTTGTCCCCTGTCCCATCCGTGGAGGTGCCGTCCATCAACTGCAGCAAGCGCGACATCGCCCGATCGCCCAGTTCGGCGATGCTGACCTGCATGGTGGTCAGCGACGGGTGGACGAAACGCGCAAGCGGAATGTCATCGAAACCGGCCAGGGCGACATCGGACGGCACATGGACACCTGCCTGCGCGAAGGCATACAGGCAGCCCAGGGCCATCATGTCGTTGGCGGCGAATACGGCATCGGGCAGCGTGCCGGCTGCCAGCAACTCCTGACCGGCGCGATGGCCGGAAGCTTCGTCGAAATCACCGGGCAACTCGATCCCCTCCGCGCCACCACCAAAAGCCGCCAGCGCATCACGGAAGCCGCGCAGGCGCTCACGCGCGTCGAAGTTGAGGTCCGGGCCAGAAATGAATGCAATGCGCCGATGGCCTACGTCGAGCAGGTGGCGGGTCATCGCCATCGCCCCTGCATGGTCATCGATGCTCAACACCGGATGGTCCTGCCCAGGCAGGTAGGTGTTGATGAGTACCGTCGGCAACGCCTGCGGCAGGTTGTCGGTCAGGAACCCCGGGCTCTCCGCATAGGGCGAGAGCACCAGCAGACCGTCGACCCGGCCGCGCATGGCACGCAGGGCAGCACCCTGCTGCTCCTGG
>NZ_QAIJ01000205.1:0-1151 GCF_003060985.1 Stenotrophomonas sp. HMWF023 | reverse complement strand
TTCTTGCAGCGCTCCTCGGCATGGCAGCCGCGCCCGCAGCCCGTGCCAGTGCCTTCCATGTGAATGGAGACACGCTTTACTACACCGGCAACGTGCTCGCGACCGACCCCGGGACGCTGGAGGCCTATGTCCTTGCCGCCAAGGCACGCGGGACGCCGCTGCGCCAAGTGGTGTTCCGCAACTCACCCGGTGGCGCCGCTTCCGGTGGCGTGGGAATGGGCGCCATCATCCGCCAGCACGGGCTGGATACCGTATTGGACGGTGGCTGCTACTCGGCATGCGCGGATGCGTTCGTCGCAGGGGTGAACCGGAAGGTCACGCAGTTCGGCCTGCTGCCAGCACACGGCAACTACACGCAGACCGTGCTGGGGATCCATGGTGAATCCGGACCCAATGGACCCACGCCCTATCCGGGGCAGGACAAGTACATCAAGTACTACCGGGACATGTTCGGCCCGGCCGATTTCGCAGTCATCGAAGCACGCATCATCCAGGCCCACTACGAACTGACCCAGCAATCGGGCTTCCTGCGCTATTTCGACCCCAGCACCATGGCCGTAGCCACACGCTTCTGCCCGACCCGCGACCAGAGCGCCGCAGGCAACTGCACCGATTATCCAGGCGTCACGATGTACAGCGATCGCGTCGTGACCGATGCCGGCTACGTAATGCCGGGCGATGTGCTCTCCGTCGGCAAGGAAGTGAGTGGGGATCTCAATCCGCATCTTGCCGTGCGCGGTCGCTACACCAACGCGGTCGCCAACCTGCGTTACTTCCAGCAGTCGGCGTCGGACATCCGGCTGGACGATGCCTTCGGGGTCATCCGCATCGGCAAGGGTGGCGTCTGGTCATTGGATACTCCTTCTGCTGCCCAGTACGTGGTCGTGGACGGTGGCACCCTGCGGCTGCAGCAGAATGGCTGGATACATCACGCCGAAGCCATCGGTGCCCGCAATGGTGGCCGAATCGAACTGCAGGGCGGCGCGCTGCGCAACCTGACCCTGGTCGAACGCGGCGGTGTACTTACCGGCCACGGCTCGCTGAATGCCACGATCGACATCAACGAAGGCGGAACGCTGGCACCGTCCGGCATCGTCATGCGTCCATACTCGCTGGAGGCGCTTGCACCGGGCGGCGACGACGTTTTCACC
>NZ_QAIJ01000204.1:23742-43092 GCF_003060985.1 Stenotrophomonas sp. HMWF023 | reverse complement strand
TCTTCTTTCTCTTCCGTGGCTGACGCGCACGGAAACTTTCGGGGGGCGTGCGGGTGGGGGTGGTGGGGGTATCCGCGCCATGAATGGCGCGGCTAAGCCTACAAGGACGTATTCACGGCGTCCCCCGACACTCCCACCCGCACGCCCCAGCGCATGAACCTGCTCTGGCGATCAGCCGCGAGGGGGCTCAGCCCGGTGGCCGGGAAACTCAATACCCCGCCGCCTGCCCATCCTTGCGACTCTCCGACGCGCCGTAATACACGCCCGTATCCGGATCCCGCAGGATCGCCTGGTAGCCGCCGTACGGACCATCGGCGAACACCATGCGGTGCCCCTTGCGCATCAGCGCACGCACCGTCTCGTACGGGAACCCTGTTTCCAGATTGACCTCGCCACCATCGTTCATCGCCGTCGCCTGCCCGGTCGGTTCGGTCGAGCCCTCGTGCTGGATGCGCGGCGCATCGCCGGCTTCCTGCAGGTTCATGCCGAAGTCCACCAGGTTCATCACGATCTGCGCGTGTCCCTGTGGCTGCATCGCACCGCCCATCACGCCGAAGCTTGCATAGGGCTTACCGCCCTTGGTGATGAAGGCCGGAATGATGGTCTGGAACGGACGCTTGCCCGGTGCGTAGCCATTGGGATGGTTCTTCTGCAGCACGAACATCTCGCCGCGATCCTGCAGGATGAAGCCCAGCCCCGGCGGTGCCATGCCGCTGCCCATGCCGCGGTAGTTGGACTGGATCAGCGACACCATCATGCCGTCGGCATCGGCCACGGTCATGTAGATCGTGTCGCCCTCTTCCAGCTGCTTGGGCGTACCCGGTTGTACTTCCTTCAGCGCCTTGTCCATCGAGATCAGCGCGCGACGCTGCGCGGCGTACTCCTTTGAAATCAACTTCTGCACCGGTGCCGGCTGGAACGCCATGTCGGCGTAGAAACGCGCGCGGTCGGCGAACGCCAGCTTCTTCGCCTCCACGAACAGGTGCACGTGCTCGGGCGAACCGAACGGAATCTTTGAGAAGTCGTAGCCTTCCAGCACGTTGAGGATCTGCAGCGCGGCGATGCCCTGGCTGTTCGGCGGCAGTTCCCACACGTCATAGCCACGGTAGTTGCTGCTGACCGGCTCAACCCACTCGCCATGATGGTCGGCCATGTCCTGGTAGCTCAGGTAGCCGCCATTCTTCTTGAAGTAGTCGCCGATGGTGTGGGCGATATCACCCTTGTAGAAAGCATCACGCCCGCCGTCGGCAATCTTCTGCAGGGTGTCGGCCAGGTTCGGGTTCTTCCACATCTCTCCCTTGCGCGGGGCGTGGCCGTCGATGGTGAACTGTTCCTTGAAACCCGGATACTGCGACAGCTTCGGCACCGAGCGATCCCAGTAATAGGCGATCACTTCGGCAACGGGATGCCCCTCGCGCGCATAGCGGATGGCCGGCGCCAGGTTGTCGGCCATCGGCTTGCGGCCGAACCGGTCGTGCAACGCGAACCAGCCATCCACCGCGCCCGGCACCGATACCGGCAGCGGACCGGTGGCCGGAATCTCCTTCAGGCCACGACGCTGGAACTCGGCCAGGGTGAGCGACTTCGGCGAGCGGCCGGAGCCGTTGTAGCCGTAAAGCTTCTGCGTCTTCGGGTCCCACACGATGGCGAACAGGTCGCCGCCGACGCCGTTGCCGGTGGGCTCCATCAGGCCCAGCGCCGCGTTGGCCGCAATGGCGGCATCGACAGCCGAACCACCGCCCTTCATCACGTCCAGCGCGATCTGGGTGGCCAGCGGCTGCGAGGTAGCGGCCATCGCATGCGGGGCGATCACCTCCGAACGGGTGGCGAAGGTATGGCCGGTGATACGGTCGGCAGCCTGGGACAGCATGGGCACGGCAGCCAGCACGGCAGCAGCCAGCAGGGAACGGGCAAGACGTCGGGACACGGTCGGGTTCCGGATGGAAAGGCGGTGACCCGATCTTCGCTGCTGCGGCGATCAGGGGCCATGGGCATAGGTCATGGACGGCAGCTCTTCGGTCGATGCGGACCAAGGTCGGCACCTACCAAGGCGAAATCACCCGGAATCCGCGCAAAAAACCCGATGAAAAGAGTGAATTCGGGTTCACCGAAACACTTTCAGCGGCAACCATCCTTGTGCCACAAGCGATTGCACTGCATGCAGCGGAAACTGACAGGAATATCGCTGCGAGGGTTGACAGCGCGGAAACGGCTGTGGTTTTCTCGATCACATGTTGCATCACAACACGCCACCGCGAACCCACATCGAAGCCGCCGATACCGGCGCCGCCTCGCTGCGTTCGATTCTTGTGCTCGTACTTATTACCCAACCAACAGGTGCGGGACGAGCCAGCGTGTAAGCAGCAAACACACCGGAACTCATCAAAACCCGCACCCGCCCAGGTGCGGGTTTTTTCATTTCAGGACCTGGTTTCAGACGCAACCACCATGACCAACGCCCATCGCACAACCCGGACCCGCTGCACCACGAACCCTCGTGGTGGCAGTACCTGTGCGACGCGCGGCGCTGCCCTCCCCGCTTTTCCCTGACCGGCCGGTACGTCGATTCGACTGCCGGCCGTCTTTTTCTTCCCACCCGCAAGGAACCTCCCCCATGAGCACCAACGAACTGCCCCAGACCAAGATCGCCGTCATCGGCTACGGCAGCCAGGGCCGCGCGCACGCGCTGAACCTGCGTGAATCCGGCTTCGATGTGGTGGTAGGCCTGCGCCCGGGCGGCCCCACCGAGGTCAAGGCGCAGGCCGATGGCTTCACCGTGAAGGCACCGGCCGAGGCGGTGAGGGATGCCGACCTGGTTGCGGTGCTGACCCCGGACATGGTGCAAAAGAAGCTGTACGAGGACGTGCTGGCACCGAACATGAAGCAGGGCGCGGTGCTGCTGTTCGCGCATGGCTTGAACGTGCACTTCGACATGATCAAGCCGCGCGACGACCTGGACGTCGTGCTGGTCGCGCCGAAGGGACCGGGTGCGCTGGTTCGTCGCGAATATGAAATCGGCCGCGGTGTGCCGTGCATCTGGGCGGTCTACCAGGACAAGAGCGGCAAGGCCGCCGAGTACGCACTTGCCTATGCCGGTGGCCTGGGTGGCGCACGTGCCAACCTGATCCAGACCACCTTCAAGGAAGAAACCGAAACCGATCTGTTCGGTGAGCAGGCGGTGCTGTGCGGCGGCGCTTCGGCACTGGTGCAGGCGGGCTTCGAGACGCTGGTGGAAGCCGGTTACCAGCCGGAAATCGCCTACTACGAAGTACTGCACGAACTGAAGCTGATCGTCGACCTGTTCTACGAAGGCGGCATCTCGCGCATGTTGGAGTTCATCTCCGAGACCGCGCAGTACGGCGACTACGTCAGCGGCCCGCGCGTCATCGACGCCGGCACCAAGGAGCGCATGAAGGAAGTGCTGAAGGACATCCAGGACGGCACCTTCACCAAGAACTGGGTGGCCGAGTACGAGGCGGGCCTGCCGAATTACAACAGGTTCAAGCAGGCCGACCTGGAGCATCCGATCGAGAAGGTAGGCAAGGAACTGCGCGCCAAGATGGTCTGGTTGCAAGGTCAAGCCGCGTAACAACGCGGCACCCCCACCCGCTCTGCAAGGTTCCCCCATGAACTCTCCCACACACCGCAGCGCGCCGCCCAACGGCGCGCGCTGGCTGACCCAGGCGCTGGAGGCCGAGGGTGTCCGTACGCTGTTCGGCTACCCGGGCGGCACCATCATGCCGTTCTACGACGCGCTGGTGGATTCGTCGCTGAAGCACATCCTGGTGCGCCATGAGCAGGGCGCGGCACTGGCCGCCAACGGCTTTGCGCGTGCCAGTGGCCAGGTCGGCGTCTGCGTGGCGACGTCCGGGCCGGGCGCGTCCAACCTGGTCACCGGCATCGCCGATGCGATGCTCGATTCGGTGCCGATGGTCTGCATCACCGGCCAGGTCGCCACGCCACTGCTGGGCACCGATGCGTTCCAGGAACTGGATGTGTTCGGTTTGACGATGCCGATCGTCAAGCACAGCTGGCTGGTGCGCAGCGTCGATGATCTGCCGCGCGTGGTGGCCGATGCCTTCCGCATCGCCCGCGAGGGCCGTCCCGGCCCGGTGCTGATCGACCTGCCCAAGGATGTGCAGCTGGCCGATGCCAGCCACCTGCCGGCGCATGTGCCGGCCAACGTGGAGCCGCCGCCGGCCGCTGCAGACGCCGCCATCGCCGAGGCCATCGCCGCATTGGCCGCTGCCGAAAAGCCGGTGGTCTATGCCGGTGGTGGCATTGCCCTGGGCGATGCCGTGCAGGACCTGCGCGCGTTCGTCGAAGCCAGCGCCATTCCCACGGTGATGACCCTGCGTGGGCTGGGCGCGCTGCCTCCCCAGCACCCGCAGTCGCTGGGCATGCTGGGCATGCATGGCACCCGTGCGGCGAACATGGCCGTGCAGGAGAGCGACCTGCTGCTGGTGCTGGGTGCGCGGTTCGATGATCGGGCGACCGGCAAGCTGGCCGAGTTCGCGCCGTTCGCCCGCGTGGTGCACATCGATGCCGATGCGTACGAGATCTCCAAGCTGCGCAGCGCCGATGTCGCCGTGCCCGGCAACGTCGGCCACGCCATCCGCGCCCTGCGTGCGGCCTTCCCCTCCCCCAAGGCCCACCAGGACGCATGGCGCAAGCGCTGCGCACAGCATCGCGATCGCTTCGCCGCACGCTACGACGCACCGGGCCAGCACATCTACGCCCCGGCGCTGCTGAAGCGCCTGAGCGAACTGGCGCCGGCCGATACAGTGGTCGCCTGCGACGTCGGCCAGCACCAGATGTGGGTGGCGCAGCACTGCCGCTTCAATCATCCGCGCAACCACCTGACCAGCGGTGCGCTGGGCACGATGGGTTTTGGCCTGCCGGCGGCGATGGGCGCGCAGTTCGCCTGCCCTGAGCGCACGGTGGTGCTGGTGTCCGGCGATGGCAGCTTCATGATGAACGTGCAGGAGCTGGCGACCATCGCCCGCTGCCGCCTGCCGGTGAAGATCATCCTGTTGGACAACAGTTCGCTGGGCATGGTGCGGCAGTGGCAGGAGCTGTTCTTTGCCGAGCGTTACAGCGAGATCGACCTGTCCGACAACCCGGACTTCGTGGCCCTGGCCAAGGTGTTTGGCATCGCGGCCACGCGCATCGATGCGCGTGATGACGTCGAAGGTGGCCTGGCCGCATTGCTGGCCGAGCCGGGCCCGGCCCTGCTGCACGTGGCCATCGATGCACGCGCGAACGTGTGGCCGCTGGTGCCGCCCAATACCGCCAACAGCACCATGCTGGAAAGCAACCCTGCACATGCACGCCAGGAGATCCCCAATGCAATACCGGCTTGACCTGGTGCTGCAACCGGCCGAGGGCGCGTTGCTGCGCGTGATCGGCATGGCCGAACGTCGCGGTTTCGCACCGCGCGCGATCACCGGTGCGCCGGTGGCCGCCGATGATGGCCGTTGGCACCTGCAACTGGTGGTGGACAGCCAGCGCCCACCGGAAACACTGTGCCGGCAGATGGAAAAGATCTACGACTGCGTTTCGGTGCAGATGACCGCACTGGAAGGAGTATCCGCATGAGCGCCCGTACCGTATTCACCACGGTGCCGGTACGGAGGCGTCTTCTTCGCCGCCCGTGCCCGCATGCGGTGGTCGGCAACACCCTGCTGGTGGCCCATGCCGGCCGCTGATGCCAGCAAGGAAAGCGATGTCGGCGACGTAACCGTTGCCGACGTACTGGCCGCGCAGGCCCGCCTGCGCCGCTTCCTGCCGCCCACGCCACTGCATCATGCCGAGCGCTTCGGGACCTGGCTGAAGCTGGAGAACCTGCAGCGTACCGGTTCGTACAAGGTACGCGGCGCGCTGAATGCCCTGCTGGCCGCCCGCGAACGTGGCGATACCCGGCCGGTGATCTGCGCCTCGGCCGGCAATCACGCGCAGGGCGTGGCCTGGGCCGCCTATCGCCTGGATGTGCCGGCCATCGCCGTGATGCCGCATGGTGCACCGGCCACCAAGATCGCTGGCGTCGCCCATTGGGGCGCGACGGTGCGCCAGCATGGCAACAGTTATGACGAGGCCTATGCGTTTGCCGTCGAACTGGCGCAGCGCCATGGCTACCGCTTCCTGTCCGCGTTCGACGATGCCGATGTCATCGCCGGCCAGGGCACCGTCGGCATCGAGCTGGCCGCGCATGCGCCGGACGTGGTGATCGTGCCGATCGGCGGCGGCGGCCTGGCCTCCGGTGTCGCCCTGGCGCTGAAGTCGCAGGGCGTGCGCATCGTCGGCGCGCAGGTCGAAGGTGTCGATTCGATGGCCCGCGCAATCCGTGGCGACGTGCGCGAAATCAATCCTGTGCCGTCGCTGGCCGATGGCGTGCGGGTGAAGATCCCCGGTTTCCTGACCCGCCGCCTGTGCACCTCGCTGCTGGACGATGTGGTGATCGTGCGCGAAGCCGAACTGCGCGAGACCCTGGTGCGGTTGGCACTGGAAGAACACATCATCGCCGAGGGTGCCGGTGCGCTGGCACTGGCCGCCGGGCGTCGCGTCGCCGGCCGCCGCAAGTGCGCGGTCGTCTCCGGCGGCAACATCGATGCCGGCGTGCTCGCCGGCCTGCTCACCGATATCCGTCCGCGTCCGCCACGCAAACCGCGCCGACGCCGCGCAGAAACTCCGCGCTCGCCCAGCAAGGCGACCGCCACCGCTTTCCCCACGCCTTCCCCTTCCCCCCTGCAAGCCGTCGCACCCGCTGTCGAGGAGATTTCCCTGTGACCACCATCGAACGAATTACCACCCCGCGCATCCGCATCTTCGACACCACCCTGCGTGACGGCGAGCAGTCCCCCGGCTGCAGCATGAGCCCGCCGCAGAAGCTGGTGATGGCGCGTGCGCTGGACGAACTGGGAGTGGACATCATCGAGACCGGCTTCCCGGCCAGCTCGCAGTCCGACCGCGAAGCGATGGCCCTGATCGGCCGCGAACTGCGCCGCCCGAGCCTGAGCCTGGCGGTGCTGTCGCGCTGCCTGCAGGCGGACATCGAGACCTCGGCGCGTGCGCTGGAAGCTGCTGCCAATCCGCGACTGCACGTTTTCCTGTCAACCAGCCCGCTGCACCGTGAGCACAAGCTGCGGATGACGCGTGAGCAGGTACTGGAATCGGTACGCAGGCACGTAGCGCTGGCCCGCTCCTACATCGATGACGTGGAGTTCTCCGCCGAGGATGCCACCCGTACCGAGCTGGATTACCTGATCGAAGTGTCGCGCGTGGCGATCGCTGCCGGCGCCACCACCATCAACCTGCCCGACACCGTCGGCTTCACCACGCCGGAAGAGATCCGCACGATGTTCCAGCAGGTCATTGCGGGCGTCGCCGATGTGCCGAACGCAGCCAACGTGATCTTCAGCGCGCACTGCCACAACGACCTGGGCCTGGCCGTGGCCAACTCGCTGGCCGCCATCGAAGGCGGCGCGCGCCAGGTCGAGTGCACCGTCAACGGCATCGGTGAACGCGCCGGCAACTGTTCGCTGGAAGAGATCGCGATGGTGCTGAAGGTGCGCCAGGCCTTCTACGAGCAGGACACCGCCATCGATACCCCGCGCATCGTCGGTACTTCGCAGCTGCTGCAGCGCCTGGTCGGCATGCCGGTACAGCGCAACAAGGCCATCGTCGGCGCCAACGCGTTCGCCCATGAATCGGGCATCCACCAGCACGGCATGCTGCGCCATCGCGGCACCTACGAAATCATGCGTCCGGAAGACGTGGGCTGGGAAGACTCGCAGATGGTGCTGGGACGCCACAGTGGCCGCGCCGCCGTCGAAGCGCGCCTGCGCGCACTGGGCTTCTGGCTGGAAGAAGACGAGCTGAAGCTGGTGTTCGAGCAGTTCAAGGGGCTGTGCGAGCAGCAACGCGTTGTCACCGACGCCGACCTGCAGACACTGATGCAGGGCGGCTCCAACGCACAGGGCTACCGCCTGGCCTCGATGACCATCAGCGATGTCGGCAGCCGTGCCAATGCGCTGGTCGAACTGTCCGACCCGGACGGCAATCGCGTGGCCGAGACCGCGCAGGGTGATGGCCCGGTCGATGCGCTGTTTGGCGCCCTGTCGGCCGCCACCGGCGTGCAGCTGATGCTGGACAGCTACCACGTGCACAGCGTCGGCATCGGCGCCGATGCACGTGGCGAAGCCAACCTGAGCGTGCGCCACGAGGGCGTCGAGTACGACGGCACCGGTACCAGCAAGGACATCATCGAAGCATCCGCGCTGGCCTGGCTGGACGTAGCCAACCGCCTGCTGCGTCAGCGCCAGGTCAACGCCGGCGTCAGCACTGAAGCACCTGCCACCGCCACCGCCTGAGGAATCCAAGATGAGCGCCTTCGACACCGCAACCGCCACCAGCAGCGCTGGCCAGCAGTGGAATGCCCAGGACTATGCGATCGATGCCGGCTTCGTGCCGACCCTCGGTGGCGCCGTAGCGCGTCTGCTCGACGCGCGTGCCGGCGAGCGCATCCTCGACCTGGGCTGTGGCGATGGCGTGCTCACCACCGAACTGGCCCTCAGCGGCGCGCACATGCAGGGCGTCGATGCTTCGCCGGAAATGGTGATCGCCGCCCGTGCACGGGGTGTCGATGCGCGGGTGATGGACGGCCACGCCCTGACCTTCGATGGTGCGTTCGATGCAGTGTTCAGCAACGCGGCGCTGCATTGGATGCCCAACCCGGACCGCGTGCTGGAAGGCGTGCGCCGCGCCCTGCGCCCCGGCGGCCGCTTCGTCGCCGAGTTCGGCGGTCATGGCAACGTGGCCACGATCGTTGCCGCCGTGCAGGCCGCACGCGTCGCCCATGGCCAGGGTGCCAGCACATTCCAATGGTACTTACCCACCGCCGATGGCTACGCCCAACGCCTGCGCCAGCATGGCTTCCAGGTGCAGCTGATCGAATGCCTGCCGCGCCCGACCGCGCTGCCGACCGGCGTTGCCGGCTGGCTGCGCGTGTTCGCCGCACCGCTGCTGGACGACCTGCCGGCCGAGGCGCGCGCCACGGTACGCGATGCCGCCACAGCCCTGCTGGCCGATCTGCCGCGCAACGCCACCGGACAGCCGCTGGCCGACTACGTGCGCCTGCGCGTGCTCGCACGTCGGCGCTGACCTGCCCCTGCTACTTTCTCTTAGATGTCCGCTACTTCGTACTCCTGCCAGGCAAACGCATGACTTCCGCACCCCGCACCCTGTACGACAAACTGTGGGACGCCCACGTGGTGGTTCCAGAAACCGACAGCGCGCCCGCCGTGCTGTATATCGACCTGCACCTGATTCATGAAGTGACCTCACCGCAGGCCTTCACCGAGCTGCGCGAGCGCGGCCTGAAGCCGCGCCGTCCGGATCGGACCAAGGCGACGATGGACCATTCCACGCCGACCCTGCCAGCCGCCGCCGACGGTACGCTGCCCTACGCCAGCGCTGCCTCCGAAGCGCAGGTGGCCATGCTGGCGCGCAACTGCGCCGAGCACGACATCGAGCTGTTCGACATGGCCTCGGACAACCGCGGCATCGTCCACGTGATCGCACCGGAACAGGGCTTCACCCAGCCCGGCATGACCATCGTCTGCGGCGACAGCCACACCTCCACCCACGGCGCGTTCGGGTCGCTGGCCTTCGGCATCGGCACCAGCGAGGTCGGCCATGTGCTGGCCACGCAGTGCCTGCTGCAGCGCAAGGCGAAGACGCTGGCAATCACCGTCGATGGCAAGGTCGCGCCGGGTATCGGCGCCAAGGACGTGGTCCTGCACATCATCGGCGTGATCGGCGTCAATGGCGGCACCGGCCACGTGATCGAGTTCCGCGGCAGTACCATCGAAGCGATGGACATGGAACAGCGCATGACCCTGTGCAACATGTCCATCGAAGCCGGTGCACGCGCCGGCATGGTCGCTCCCGACCAGGTGACGTTCGACTTCGTTGCCAATACGCCACGTGGCCCGAAGGGCGCCGACTTCGACGCCGCCGTGGCCCGCTGGACGCAGCTGCGCAGCGATGAAGGCGCGCACTTCGACAGTGAGGTGCACATCGATGCTGCCGACATCCGCCCGACCCTGACCTGGGGCACCCACCCCGGCACCGCCATCGCGGTGGACGCGCCGATCCCGGCGGCCAATGATGCGGCCGCGCAGAAGGGCCTGGATTACATGCACTTCCAGGCGGGGCAGACGTTGGCCGGCACGCCGGTGGACGTGGTCTTCGTCGGCTCCTGCACCAACGGCCGCCTGAGCGACATGCGCGAAGTGGCGCAGGTGCTGCGTGGTCGTCGCGTCGCCGAGCGCGTGCGCATGCTGGTGGTACCCGGCTCGGAAATCGTCAAGCGCCAGGCAGAGGCCGAGGGCATCCATGAGATCGTGCGCGCGGCCGGTGCCGAGTGGCGCGAGCCGGGCTGTTCGATGTGCATCGCCATGAATGGCGATCTGGTCGCCCCCGGCCAGCTGGCGGTCAGCACCAGCAACCGTAATTTCGAAGGCCGCCAGGGCCCGGGTTCGCGCACCCTGCTGGCTTCGCCGATGAGTGCTGCCTGGGCCGCCGTGCAGGGCCACGTGGCCGATGCCCGTGAACTGTTCGCACAGGAGGTGGCCTGATGAGCGGCTTCCGCACCCTCACCTCGTCCAGCGTGGTGCTGGCGCAGACCAATATCGATACCGACCAGATCATTCCGGCGCGGTTCCTGTCGACCACCGAGCGCGCCGGCCTGGGCCGCAATGCGTTCAACGACTGGCGCTGGCAGGCCGATGGTTCGCCGGTGGCCGATTTCGCCTTCAACCAGCCGCACAACGCCAGCCGCAGCATCCTGCTGGCCGGGCGCAACTTCGGCTGCGGCTCATCGCGCGAGCATGCGCCGTGGGCGCTGACCGACCTCGGCCTGCGCGCCATCGTCAGCAGCGAGATCGCCGATATCTTCCGCGGTAATTCGCTGAAGAACGGCCTGCTGCCGATCGTGCTGGACGAAGCCGACGTGCAGGTGCTGATGCAGCGCCCGGACGATGAGCTGACCATCGACGTGGCCACGCGCGAACTGCGCACACCCGATGGCCGCGTGTATTCCTTCCCATTGGACGGCTTCTCGCAGACCTGTCTGCTGGAAGGCGTCGATCAATTGGGTTATCTGTTGGGCCGTGTCCCTGAAATCGAACGTTACGAGAGTGAGCATGCACGCTGAAATTGTTGTCCTGCCCGGTGATGGCATCGGCCCGGAAGTCGCCGCCGCTGCGGTCGCCGTTCTGAAAGCCGTGGCCGAACGCTTCAACCACACCTTCACCTTCAGCGAGCACGATATCGGTGGCATCGCCATCGACCGTCACGGCGAGCCGTTGCCAGCCTCGACCCTGGCCGCCTGCCAGGCCGCCAACGCGGTGCTGCTGGGCGCGGTGGGCGGCCCGAAGTGGTCCGACCCGAACGCCAAAGTGCGCCCGGAACAGGGCCTGCTGGCGATCCGCAAGGCGCTGGGCCTGTATGCCAACCTGCGTCCGGTACGCACCCACGAAGCCGCACTGCACGCCTCGCCGATCAAGGCCGAGCTGCTGCAGGGCGTGGACTTCGTGGTGGTGCGCGAACTGACCGGTGGCATCTACTTCGGCGACAAGACCCGCGATGCCGACAGCGCCAGCGATCTGTGCCGCTACACCGTGGCCGAGATCGAGCGCGTGCTGCGCAGTGCCTTCCGCCTGGCGCAGCAGCGTCGCGGCAAGGTCACCTCGGTGGACAAGGCCAACGTGCTGGAAACCTCACGCCTGTGGCGTGACGTGGCCGCGCGCATCGGCCGCGAGGAGTTCCCGGACGTGGCGCTGGAACACCAGCTGGTCGATTCGATGGCGATGCACCTGCTGGCCAAGCCGCGCGAGTACGACGTGATCGTGACCGAGAACATGTTCGGCGACATCCTCACCGATGAAGCCTCGATGCTGGCCGGTTCGCTGGGCCTGCTGCCGTCGGCCTCGCTGGGCGAGCCGGGAGCGGTCGGCATCTACGAACCGATCCACGGTTCGGCACCGGACATCGCCGGCAAGGGCATCGCCAACCCGTACGCGACGATCTTCAGCGCGGCGATGCTGCTGCGCCATTCGCTGGGGCTGGACGCCGAAGCCGCAGCAGTGGAAGCGGCGGTGCACGCCGTGCTGGACGATGGCGTGTTCACTGCCGATCTGGCGGCGAAGGGTTCGGCCGTGAGTACTGCAGCAGCCACCGACGCGGTGCTGGCCAAGCTGGGATGAAGCGCGCGGGTGCCGGGACATACCCGGCACCCTTTGCATGTCCATCGGTAGCGGCGAGTCCTACCCGGCCTGCTGCTGGTTGCCCGGCATGAGATCCGCTCAGCGCGACGTGCTGCGCGCGTAGTCGCTGGCGCAACCGGCAACAACGCGACCTTCGTCGGTGCGCATCACGATGTGCTGCGGGATCCAACTGCCACCGCTGAAAGCAACCGGCGGCAACAGACGCTGCCACGCATCCTTGCTGACCGTATGCGAGGTGTCCATGCCCGCCTGGACAAGCACTGGTGCCACCGGAACGGCACCGAGATCCGCGCCGAAGAAACCACCGAACGCCAGCGCAATCGTGTGCGTGGAAACGCCGTACGCCTGGATAGGCACCTGCAACCCGATCAGCAGCAGGTGCAGATCATCATCACCAACGGTGTAGTTCACCTCTTTGACCGAACGGACATCCTGCGGCCATTCGAACTGCGGCTGTTCGGAAAGCCGCTGCCAGAACGCCTGCAGCCGGCGCATGCCGCCTTCATCGGCGCGGCAGTGAATGGCATCCTGCAGGTCCTGGACTTCAACAGCCGGCAGCTGACGCACCGCTGCCCTGTTACCGTTCGTGGAGGGAGCACAGCCCAGTCGATAGCCGTCGCCCGCACTGCGCACGATGATCGGTGTGGTGGGCGTCGACCATAGCTCGAACGGCTCCTGCAGCGTGCTCGACTGCAGCCGCAGGCCGTGCGCAGCGACGATACGATCGCGCTGTGCGGGGTCCAGCGCAACCGAGAACCCGAACGCATCAGCGAACAGCCGTGGCACTTCGACACCGTGGACGGTCATCGACTGTGGCGGAGTGATGACGGTCACCCGGTGATCGTCATCCTCACCCTCCTGCTCGAATCGCCAGTCGCGCAGGTACGGCAGTCGTTCGGCAGCGTCGGCGTAGCGTGCCGCGCGCAGGCGGCTGACAACGGCCTGCTGGACTTCCGCGCTCGCGCCGCACTCAAGTACGTCCCGCAGGTCATGCTGGAACAGCAGAGCATCGGCGTCCGCCGGCTGCGCAATGGCAGAGCCGCTGCAGGCGACCAGCAGCAGCACCGAAGCGCAGGTCGTACGGAAGAACATGGCAGGCGCTCCGGCCCTGGAACTGGCCGCTATTGTGCCCGTGAACGCGCTGAAGCTGTCCACTTGGGGACCAACAGTAGATCCACGCCATGCGTGGATGAGGCCAAGAGCATCGACGCATGGCGTGGATCTACTGCACGAACTCAAGCCTCGCGTGTCTCTACTTCGTGGTGTAACCACCATTGACCAGAATGGTCTGCCCGGTCATCCACCAGCCATCGGTCACCAGGAAGCGGATCCACGGCACGATGTCGGCGATGTCGGTCAGGCCGGTGCGGGTGAACGCCGACAGCGCCGCGGCGGTCTTGTGATACGCCTGCGCATCGGCACTCTCGGCCGGATAGAAGAACGGCGTATCCATCGGCCCGGGACCGATCGCGGTCACCGAAATCCCACGCTCGCCAAACTCCTTCGATGCTGCGCGGGTGAAGTGTTCCACCGGCGCCTTGGTGCCGGCGTAGCTGGAATAGAACGGAGTGAACGCACCGAGCAGCGAAGTGACCAGCGTGCAGATGCGGCCGCCGTCGTTGACATGGCGTCCGGCTTCCTTGAGGAAGAAGAACGCCGTTTTCGCATTGACCGCGCTCATCTGGTCGTACTCCGCTTCGCTGATCTCCAGCATCGGCTTCTTCAGCACTTTGCCGACGGTGTTGATGGCGATGTCAGGGCGACCGACGGCGGCAACCGCGTCGGCGAACAGGCGCTCCATCGCCGCGGCCGAGGTCAGATCGGCCTGCAACGCCACGGCCTTTGCGCCTGCGGCCTGCACGGCTGCAACGGTCGCCTCGGCATCGGCTTGAGTAGCGGCGCTGTTGTAGTGGATGACGATGGCCTTGGCGCCCTGCTCGGCGAAGTCGCGGGCGATCAGCCCGCCGAGATTCTTGGCGCCACCGGCGATCAGCACGGTCTTGCCCTGGATACGGTGGTCGGTCATGGCATCGGTCTCGGTAAGGGGCTGCCGGGCTGGCAACCCTGTGCAGACGACGATATCGTGCAGAAATTGCGGATAAAGCCCGCAACATTGACTTAACTTTCCAGAGTGGGCGAACAATGGACCGGATCGAGCGTTTCCGCATCTTCGCGCGGGTGGTGGAGTGCACCAGCTTCACCCGCGCCGCCGACCAGCTCGGCCTGCCCCGCTCCACCGTCTCGGCGGCCGTGGCGGAACTGGAACAGCGCCTGGGTACGCGCCTGCTGCAGCGCTCCACCCGCAGGGTCTCCACCACCCACGATGGCGACACCTTCTACGTGCGCTGCCTGCGCCTGATCGCCGAAATGGAAGATGCCGAGTCGCTGTTCCGGCAGGAAGATGCGCAGCCGAGGGGCCTGTTGAAGATCGATGTACCCAGCCGGATCGGTCGCCGCATCATCGCTCCGGCCCTGCCCGACTTCTTCGCACGGCACCCCCAGGTCGAGCTGGACCTGGGCATGACCGATCGCGCGGTGAATCTGATCGAGGACGGCTGCGATGCGGTGCTGAGGGTGGGCCAGCTGGGTGACTCCAGCCTGGTGGCCCGCACGCTGGGACAGCTCGACTTCGTCAATGTTGCCGCGCCTGCGTACCTGCAGGAACACGGCGTACCACAGCATCCTGCTGATCTTCAGCAACACCGTGCGGTGAACTATGCGTCGCCGACCACGGCGCGGGTAGAGCCATGGGAATGGCAGGACGGCGCACAGCTGCACACGCTGCCGATGCCCGGCTGGGTGCGGGTGAACAACGCCGAGGCATCGATTGCCTGCTGTGTCGCAGGGCTGGGACTACTGCAGATTCCGCGCTACGACGTGCAGGCCGAACTGCACTCCGGTGCACTGGTGGAAGTGATGCCGCAGTACGTGGCGCAGCCGTTGCCGGTGACCCTGTTGCTGCCGCATCGGCAGCATCGTGCGCAACGTGTGCAGGTGTTCCTGGATTGGCTGGAGCCGCTGCTGCGGACCGGCCTCGAGTTGCAGTAGATCCACGCCATGCGTGGATGGGCGGGCCAGGACATCCGTAGCCACCCATGGGGTGGCTCTACCAGTGGATCCACGCAATGCGTGGATGGGCGGGCCAGGGATCCGCAGCCACCCATGGGGTGGCTCTACTGGTAGATCCACGCCATGCGTGGATGCATGCATCCATGCCAACCAAGGTTGGCACCTACCAAAGCGGTGGCCCAGGAACCCGGGGCATTACGCCCCGGATTCGTCCGGCTTGACCCGGAACCACGCCGCATACAACGCCGGCAGGAACACCAGCGTCAGCACCGTGCCCACGATCAACCCACCCATGATCGAAATCGCCATCGACCCGTAGAACGCACTGCGCGACAGCGGAATCATCGCCAGCACCGCGGCCAGCGCGGTCAGCACGATCGGGCGGAAACGCCGCACCGTCGCATCGATGATCGAATGCCAGCGGTCATGCCCGGCATCGATGTCCTGCTGGATCTGGTCGATCAGGATCACCGAGTTGCGCATGATCATGCCCGCCAGCGCGATGGTGCCCAGCAGTGCCACGAAGCCGAACGGCGCGCGGAACAACAGCAGGAACAGCGTCGCACCGATGATGCCCAGCGGCGCGGTCACCAGCACCATCGCCGCACGCGAGAAGCTGCGCAGCTGCAGCATCAGCAACGTGGCCACCACGATCAGGAACAGCGGCATGCCGGCCTTGATCGAGTTCTGCCCGCGAGCCGAATCCTCAACCGAGCCGCCGGTTTCCAGCAGGTAGCCACTGGGCAACTCGGCACGGATGCCATCCAGCGTCGGCACGATCTGCTGCACCACGTCCAGCGGCTGCTTGCCATCGCTGATGTCGGCGCGCACGGTCACCGTCGGCAGGCGGTTGCGGTGCCAGATGATGCCGTCCTCGAAGGCGTATTCCAGCCGCGCGACCTGCGACAGCGTCACCGCGGTGCCACTGCTGGTCGGAATCGCCAGGCTGCCGAGCAGGTCCAGCTGCGCGCGCTCATTGTCCGGGCCACGCAGCAGCATCTCGATCTGGCGGTTGCCTTCGCGATAGGTGCTCACGCTCATGCCCGACAACGAACTGCTGAGGAACTGGCTGACCTGGGCACTGCTGACACCCAGCGCGCGTGCGCGGTCCTGGTCGATCACCAGCCGCACCACCTTGCTCGGCTCGCTCCAGTCCAGGTTCACGTTCATCACGTGCGGGTTCTCGCGCACCTTGGCCTCGACCTTGCGCGCAATCGCCTGTACCTGTGCGATGTGCTCCCCGGACACGCGCATCTGCACCGGATAGCCGACCGGCGGCCCATTCTCCAGGCGCGTCACGCGCATCTGCACATCGGGGAACTGCTTTATCACTTCCTTCAGCATCCAGTCGCGGGTCGATTCGCGGGCCTTGGCGTCTTCGGTGAGCACCACGAACTGGGCGAAGTTGGTCGCCGGCAGCTGCTGGTCCAGCGGCAGGTAGAAGCGCGGCGAACCGGTGCCGACGTAGGCCACGTAGTTGCTGATGCCTTCGCGGCCCTTCAACAGCTTCTCCAGCTTGTCGGCCTGTGCCTGGGTCGCGGCCAGCGACGCACCTTCGGCCAGCTCGATGTCCACCATCAGTTCCGGGCGGGTCGAATCGGGGAAGAACTGCTGCGGCACGAAACGGAACAGCACCAGCGAACCGATGAACAGTGCGATGGTCGCACCGATCACCCACCAGCGATGCCGCAGGCAGGTATCCAGGAACGACCGGAAGCGGGTGTAGAACGGCCGCTGGTACGGATCATGATCGTGCGCATGCACCTTCGGTGCGATCCAGCGCGCGAGCGACGGATGCCGGTCAGCCCACTGCAGGCGTTTTGCGCGCCAACGGCCCGCCAGACTGTCCGGCTTGGGCAGCTGCGGATTGAACAGGTCCGGCAGCATCTTGTCGCCCAGGTACGGGATGAACAGCACTGCAGCAATCCACGACACCACCAGCGCGATGGTCACCACCTGGAACAGCGAGCGGGTGTACTCACCGGTGCTCGATGCGGCAGTGGCGATGGGCAGGAAGCCAGCAGCAGTGATCAGGGTGCCGGTCAACATCGGGAATGCGGTGGATTCCCAGGCGAAACTGGCCGCACGCAGGCGGTCGTAGCCCTGCTCCATCTTGGTGGCCATCATCTCCACCGCGATGATCGCGTCGTCCACCAGCAGGCCCAGTGCCAGCACCAGCGCACCCAGCGAAATCTTGTGCAGGCCGATGTCGAAGTAGTGCATGACGAAGAAGGTCATCGCCAGCACCAGCGGAATGGTCACGCCCACCACCAGGCCGGTACGCAGGCCCAACGAGAAGAAGCTGACCAGCAGCACGATCACCACCGCTTCGGTGAGCACCTGCACGAACTCGCCCACCGACTCTTCCACCGCATGTGGCTGGTCGGACACCTTGCGCAGCTGCATGCCGGCCGGCAGGGTTTTCTGCAGGCGTTCGAACTCGGCATCCAGGGTGGCACCGAGCTTGAGGATGTCACCGCCGTCCTTCATCGCGACCGCCAGGCCGATCGCATCCTGGCCCATGAAACGCATCTTCGGCGAAGAGGGATCGGCGAAGCCACGCTTGACCTCGGCGATGTCGCCCAGGTGCAGCGTGCGTTCGCCCGCCTGGATCGGGAACTTGCGGATGTCCTCGATCGAATCGAACTGGCCGGTCACGCGCAGCTGCACGCGGTCGGTCGGGGTTTCGAAGAAGCTGGTGGCGCTGACCGCATTCTGGTCGGCCAGTGCCTGCTGCACCTGCTGCAGCGATACGCCCAGCGTGGCCAGCTTGGTGTTGGACAACTCGATCCACACCTTCTCGTCCTGCAGGCCGACCAGGTCGATCTTGCCGACGTCGGGCACGCGCTGCAGTTCCAGCTGGATGCGGTCGGCATAGTCACGCATCACTGCGTAGTCGAAGCCTTCCCCGGTCAACGCATAGATGTTGCCGAACGTGTCGCCGAACTCATCGTTGTAGAAGGGCCCGACGATTTCCCTCGGCAGCGTCGCGCGGATATCGCCCACGCGCTTGCGCACCTGGTACCAGAGGTCCGGGATCTGCTTGGAGCGCAGGCTGTCGCGCGCCATGAAGATCACCTGCGATTCGCCCGGGCGCGAGTACGAGCGGATGAACTCGTACTCGCCGGTGTTCATCAGCGCTTTTTCGATCGGCTCGGTCACCTGCCGCGAGACCTGCTCGGCGGTGGCGCCCGGCCACATCGTGCGTACCACCATCGCCTTGAAGGTGAACGGCGGATCTTCGGACTGGCCCAGGTGCTTGTACGACCAGGCACCGATGACGGCGAACGCCAGCATCGCGAACAACACCAGCGCACGGTTGCCCAGCGCCCATTCGGAGAGATTGAAGCGGCGCACGGGTCAGTGCCCCTTGCCTGCGGCCGGCGCCGGCGTGGCGGCCGACGGCGCCAGCACCGGGCGGTTCTGGCGATCGACCGGCGTCACCACCTGGCCTTCGCGCAGCAGGTGGCCGCCGGCAGCGACCACCCAGTCCGCCGCGCCCACGCCGGACACGACCGGCACGGCCTGCGCGCCATAGGCACCGACCTGCACCGGGGTTGCCTTCAACGCGCCACTGGACGGATTGACCACCCATACGCTGGCCTTGCCGTCACTGCCGCGCAGCACGGCCGCCAGCGGCAGCTGCAACGCGCCGCTGCGACCGGCAGTGGCGAACACCCGCGCACTCTGGCCCAGCTCCACTTCACTCAGTGCTTCCGGCGCCAGGCTGACCCGCGTGGCATAGGTACGGGCCTGTGCATCGGCGGCCGGCGCGATCTCGCGCAGGGTGCCGGGCAGCAGCTGGCCCGGGCGGTTCCACAGTTCCACCTGTACCGACTGGCCGACCTTGTAGTCGCGGATATTGCTTTCCGGCAGCGCGATCAGCACCTCACGGCCACCGTCGGCGGCCAGGGTGAACACCGTCTGCCCAGCGCTCACGACCTGCCCTGCTTCGGCCTGGCGGCTGGCAATCACGCCATCGGCGGGCGCGCGC
>NZ_QAIJ01000204.1:19073-23732 GCF_003060985.1 Stenotrophomonas sp. HMWF023 | reverse complement strand
TACTCGGCCTGGTTGCGGGCCACGGCAAGATTGGCCCGGGCGGCATTGGCCTGGCCTTGTGCGGCCTTGAACGCCGCCGTCTGCTGGTCCAGTGCCGAGCGGCTCACCAGCTGGTCTTCAGCCAGCTTGGCGTAGCGCTTCTGGTCATCGCGGGCGCGTACCAGGTCTGCTTCCGCCGCCGCCAGCTGCGCCTGCGACGCCGCCGCCTGCGAGGCGTAGTCGGCCGCATCCAGCTCGGCCAGCAGCTGGCCCTTCTTCACCCGCTCGCCAGCGTCGACGTGACGCTTGACCAGATTGCCGCCAACCCGGAACGACAGCGGGCTTTCCTGGCGGGCACGCACCTCGCCGGGGTAGGCGGCCGCGGCTTGTCCATCCTGCGTGGTGGGATGCACCACCAGCACCGGGATGGCCGCCACCGGCTCGGCGGCCTGCTTGCCGCACGCTGCCAACACCACGACCAGTACGCCTACGCCCAACCAACGCATGTTTTTCATGAGGTACAGGACCTGAAAAGAAATCCGGGGGGAACGCGCCGGCAACATACTGTTGCAACGCGGACATTAGTGAACCAGTCGGTATAGTATAAATATCGAACCGCTTGGTCTAGTATTAGCGGGATGAGTTCTCCCACTTCCCGAAAGCCGTCGGCCAAGCCTGCTGCCAAGGCTGCCGGTCCCGGGCGCCCCAAGGATCTGGGCAAGCGCGCGGCGATACTCGAGGCAGCCAAGACACTGTTCATCGAACAGGGCTACAGCGGCGTGAGCATGGACAGCATCGCGGCCCAGGCCGGCGTCTCGAAGCTGACCGTATACAGCCATTTCGGCGACAAAGAGACCCTGTTCTCCGAAGCTGTGCAGTCCAAGTGCATCGAGATGCTGCCCGACGCGCTGTTCGTGGCCGACGTGGAAGGCCCCCTGCGCGACCAGTTGCTGGGTATCGGCATGGCGTTCTTCGAGATGATCACCTCCGACGCGGCCCTGTCGATCCAGCGGATGATGATGGCGCCGGAGACCGACGAGCGCCTGCGCGAACTGTTCTGGCAGGCCGGCCCCCAACGCACCTGCGAGGCGCTGGCCGACTTCATGCGCTTGCGTGCCGAGCGCGGTGAACTGGACATCCCCGACTGCTACATCGCCGGCCAGCAGTTCCTGACCCTGGTGAAGGGCGAAGTGCACATGCATATGATGTGCGGCATGCCACTGTCACCCGTCGAGACCGATGCTGCGATCCACGTGGCCGCGAGTGTGGATTTCTTCCTGCGCGCCTACGCCCCGCGAGAGGCTGGAACCGCTGGATAACCAAAACTGAACGAACCGGAGGTCGCGATGACTTCCGGCACTGCGACCCCGGCCACCCCGCAGCTGATGCTCTGGGCGCGCCGCCGGCCCCCGGCACCGGTAAAATGGCCGGCCCACTGCGCTGGATTTGAACCTCATGACGATTGATTACGCCCACGCCCGCGAACTGATGGTGGAACAGCAGATCCGTCCCTGGGACGTGCTGGACATCAAGGTGCTCGACGTCCTGGCCCGCCTGCCGCGCGAGGCCTTCGTCGCCGACGCGCACCGGGCGCTGGCCTATGCCGATGTCGAACTGCCGATCGGCAACGGCCAGAAGATGATGAAGCCTGTCGTCGAGGGTCGTACCCTGCAGGCACTGGATCTGCAGCCGGGTGACGAAGTGCTGGAAATCGGCACCGGCAGCGGCTTCCTGTCGGCCTGCATCGGCGCGATCGCGCGCGACGTGCTGAGCCTGGAAATCGATCCGGAACTGGCCGCCGCTGCGCGCGCCCGCCTGGATGCCACCGGCCTGGGCACCAACGTGCGCGTGGAAGTGGCCGATGGCCTGGCCTGGCAGACCGATCGCCGCTTCGACGTGATCTGTGTCACTGGCGCCGTTGACGTGGTGCCGTCACAGTTCGCTTCGTGGTTGCGTCCGGGTGGTCGCCTGTATGTCATCCAAGGCCGTTCGCCGGCCATGGAAGCGCTGTTGGTGAAGGCCGATGGCAGCACCGAGTCGCTGTTCGAGACCGATATCGATTACCTGCGTGGTGCCGCCCCGGCCCCCCAGTTCCACCTCTGAGTCCAAGGAAGCCGCAATGATCCGCCGATCCCTCGCTGTTGCGCTGGCCACTGCCCTGCTGCCGTTGTCCGCCCATGCCGCCGACCTGTTGCAGGTCTATGAAATGGCGCGCAATGGCGACCCGCAGCTGTCCGCCGCCGAATCCACCCGGCTGTACGACAAGGAAGGCGCCGTGCAGGCGCGCGCTGCCCTGCTGCCGCAGATCAATGGCCAGGCCACGCTGAACCGCGCGCGTAGCGAGGCCAATGCCGATGCCAACTCCGGCTCGGTCACCAGCAAGCGCCGCAACTACACGGTCGATGGCACCCAGACGCTGTTCAACTGGACGCAGATCAACAACCTGCGTTCGCAGCGCGAGCTGAGCAAGGCGGCTGATTTCACCCTCGACTCGGCCAACGACAACCTGATCGTGCGCACCTCGGCGGCCTACTTCAACGTGCTGGTGGCGATCGAATCGCTGAATGCCGCACAGACCAACGAAGCGGCCGCGAAGAAGCAGTTCGACTTCGCCGACAAGCGCCTGGAAGTGGGCCTGGCGCCGATCACCGACGTGCACGAAGCACGCGCCCAGTACGACCAGGCGCGCGCCAACGCGATCGTTGCGCAGAACACCCTGGCCGACAACTACCAGGCCCTGACCGAACTGACCGGCCAGCCGGTGATGAACCTGAAGGGCCTGCCGGCCGATTTCCGTCCGGAAGTGCCGGCCAACCGCGGCAACCTGGACCAGCTGGTGCAGCAGGCGACCACGCAGAACCCGGCGCTGAAGGCGCAGGAACTGAAGGTCGGTGCCGCCGAAGCCGGCGTGCAGGCGGCCCGTGGTGGCCACTACCCGACCCTGTCGCTGGGCGGCAGCTGGGGCAAGACCGCGACCTGGGGCGACAGCACCGGCGCCGGTTCGCTCTCACCCGATGCACGCACCAACAGCATCGGCCTGACCCTGAGCGTGCCGATCTTCTCTGGCGGCGCCACCCAGTCCGGCGTGCGCCAGGCCCTGGCCCAGCGTGACATCGCCCAGGATGGTTTCGAGCAGCAGAAGCGCGCGCTGGACCGCAATACCCGCAATGCCTACCAGACCCTGGTACAGGGCATCAGCGAAGTGGAAGCACGCCGCTTGGCCGTGGTTTCCGCACAGAGCGCCTACGATGCCTCGCAGGTCGGCCTGGAAGTGGGTACCCGCACGGTGCTGGACGTGATCCAGAACCAGCGCATCCTGTTCTCCGCACAGCTGGATTACGCGCAGGCCCGCTACAACTTCCTGCAGAACCGCCTGCTGCTGAGCCAGGCCGTGGGTGGCCTGGATGTCGCCGAACTGCAGGACCTCAACCGCCTGCTGACCCAGGACGCGGGCAACCCGTCCACGACCACGAACTGAGTCGGCGTCACCGGTCTGATCAGAAAGCCACCCGCGAGGGTGGCTTTTTTTATTGATCGCAGATGGCTGGCGCTGCGCATGGCGCTAGCGCGAGCGCCCCGCGTATCGACCTATCAGGACGCCTGCCAGCACGACCGCCAGCACCACCAGCACCGGTACGAACAAGCGGGACGTGACTGCCGGCAACAGGCATAGTGCGGTCGCTAAAGGTGCGAGCACCATCGGGATGAGCCGCCGCTCGCCGGCCGCCGCCCGCGCCTGCCATTGGCTGCGGGCAACGCCGAGGCACACGGCGGCCAGTACCAGCAGGCCAGCAGGCCCCGGCAGCTGTGGAAGCCAACCCTCCGGCATCGACAGCGCCAACGTCGCCGCCAGCATGGTCAGCGCAATCGTCACCCGCAGATGCGCATCGGTGCCCACATCGCCGGGTTCCGGCGGCCAGACCTCCACCCCCAACCGCGCGGCCAACAGCAGCGATACCAACTGCAGGGCCGCCAGCCCCGCGCCGCCCGCCAACGGCAACAGTGGCAGCAACCATTGCAGCTGCGGCACACCCTGCAATGCCACCGACAGCGGTCGCGTGCTGGCCAGCGCAGAAAATTCGACCAGACCGGACTGCAGCGCAGCCAATACCATCAGCCACAGCATCGCCATCAGCACCGCCGCGCCGGCGGCTCTGGAAACCTGCGAACGAGGCTGCGGCACTCTCCCGGCAAACCCGGCCAGCAGGCCTGCGCCGAGCAGCACACCGAGCAATGCCACGCCAGCTGCAAGCACGCCGCCCAGCCCGAAGCGATAGGGCGCGGTAGCCGATGGCAGCCACGGAATCCAATGCGCGTAGTGCACATGGCGTGCTGCCAGCAACAACAGCAGCAGGCCAACGCCCAGCTTCACCGTCAGCAGTGCACTGGCCAACAGCAGCACGCGCGGCATCCGCAGCACTGCAGTGGCGGCCCCCAGCAGCAACACCATGATCGAAGCCGCCAGCGGCAATGGCACCCACTGCGCGGGAGCCGCATCGATGACCTCAGCGGCTGCGTACAGATGGCGCGCCATCGATTGCGCCAGGCCTGCGGTGGTCGCCGCCAGTTCCAGCAGCAGGGCAATCACCAGTACACCCGCGAACAGCTTGCCCCAGGCGGCACGCAGCAGAGCAGGCAGACCTGAAGGATTCGGCAGACGCCGCATCGCCAGACGAAGGC
>NZ_QAIJ01000204.1:16238-19051 GCF_003060985.1 Stenotrophomonas sp. HMWF023 | reverse complement strand
GCAACAGGCTGAGAACAATGGCGGGCCCCGCCTGCGCCGCCGTGTACTGGCCGACCAGGGCGACAACGCTGCCACCCATCAGCAGGGTCAGTGCCACCACCAGCAGATGGTCGGTGCCCAGCCCTCCGGTCTTCGCGCTGTTCTGCAGCCCGTCTCCGTTGTCGCCGATCATTCAAAGCTCCCTTGATGTCGTCCAAGCGTGGTCGACAACAGGCTGGCAGCCTGACGCGGTAGGCGGAATCGGAATCTGCGCCATACGAATGATGATGTGACAGCTTGCACGCCGCGGACGGCGGGAGCGGTCCGGCTACGACAGATTCAACGCCATCAAGCGGGCTTGATGCAGGCGATCACGACAGAGCAAAGGCCGGGTCGGCCTTGAGACGCCCGACGGCGTCAGGCAGCGTCTCAGGCCAGCGGTGGCGGCAGGTGCGGAGCCACCAGCTGCAGGGTCCGTTGCAGCGCGCCGCGCCCATTGCTGACCAGCGTGCAACCGGCGCGGGCCATGTCCTCGCGCGCCTGCGCGTCATCGAGCAGGTGCAGCAGCAGATCGCCGACCGCCTGCGCGTCCTCGCCGATCAGCAGTGCACCGGCCTCACGCATGCGCCGCGAGATCTCGGCGAAGTTGTGCAGGTGCGGGCCGGTCACCGCTGCAGTGCCCATTGCCGCAGGCTCCAGCAGGTTGTGGCCGCCGATGGCCTGCAGGCTGCCACCGACGAAGGCAACCTGGGCACAGCCGTAGAACGGCATCAGTTCGCCCAGCGTGTCGATGACGAAGACATCGCTGCCTGCCCCTGGCCACTGCTGCGCGCGCCGCGTCGCCACGCTCCAGCCCTGCTCGCGGGCCAGCGCCTCCACCTTGGGAAAGCGCTCGGGATGCCGCGGCGCCCACAGCAGCAGCAGGTCCGGGTGCTGCTGGCGCAGACGGCGGTGCAGGTCGATCACCGCCTGCTCTTCGCCATCATGGGTGCTGGCCGCGATCCACACCGGGCGCGTGGCCGGTACATGGGCATGGAACTGTTCGATGAAGGGCTGCACGTCCGGCGTGGCGATGTCGAACTTCAGGTTGCCCAGCGCCTGCACCTGTTCCGGCGCCGCACCCAGCTGCACGAAGCGTGCGGCGTCATCCTGCGATTGTGCGGCCACGCAGGTGACCGTACGCAGCGCACGCCGGATCAGTGCTGCCAGCACCCGGTAGCCGCGCAACGACCGTGCCGACAGGCGCGCATTGAGGATGTAGACCGGAATGCGACGGTCGCGGCAGCCGAACAGCATGTTCGGCCACAGCTCGGTTTCCAGGATCAGCGCCAGGCTGGGCTGGAAGTGACCGAGGAAGCGGTTGACGCTGCCCGGCACGTCATACGGCAGGTACACGTGGTCGAGCGCATCGCCCCACAGCGCGCGCACCCGTTCCGAGCCGGTCGGGGTGATGGTGGTGATGACCCAGCGGATGTCCGGCCGCTGCTCGCGCAGCGCATTGACCAGCGGCGCAGCGGCGTTGACCTCGCCCACCGAGACGGCATGCAGCCAGACCCGCGGCTGGCCGCTCGGCTGCGGATAGGACGCATAGCGTTCATCCCAGCGCCGGAAGTATTCACGGACCCGGAAGCCGCGCCAGACCAGGTGGTACACGGTGATCGGCAGCAGGAGGTACAGCACGGCCGAGTACAGGCCACGCAGGATCCATTCGACAGGGTCTTTACGCATGCGGCAAGGATACGGGAGCCCCCCGGGAAAGACACGCGGCCGGGTTGGTAGAATGGCGGCATGTCCGATGCCACCACCGCCGTCCGTCCGTCGCTGCGTGATCCACGCAACTGGCCGATGTTTGCCGTCATGTTCACTGCCTTCGGGATCGCCCGGCTGCCGTGGATGCTGCAGCGCGTGCTCGGCCGCGGGGTCGGCTCGATCGCCTGGCGCCTGGCCGGCAGCCGCCGCCATGCCGCCGAGGTCAACCTCAAGCTGTGCTTCCCCGAGAAGGACGAGGCCTGGCGCAAGCGCCTGGTGCGCGACAGCTTCGACGCACTGGGCGTGGGCATCTTCGAATGCGCGCGCTCCTGGTGGGGCAGCATCGACAGCATCCGCCCGCAGGTGCACATCGAAGGGCTGGAACACCTCAAGCAGATGCAGGCCGAGGGCCGCGGCGTGCTGCTGGTCTCGGGCCACTTCATGACCCTGGAGATGTGCGGCCGCCTGCTGTGCGACCACGTCGACCTGTCCGGCATGTACCGCAAGCACAAGAACCCGGTGTACGAGTGGGCGGTGAAGTTCGGCCGCCTGCGCTACGCCAAGGCGATGTACGCCAACGAGGACATCCGCGCGACGGTGCGCCACCTGAAGAAGGGCGGCTTCCTCTGGTACGCGCCCGACCAGGACATGCGCGGCAAGGACACGGTGTTCGTGCCGTTCTTCGGCCACACCGCATCCACCATCACCGCGACCCACCAGCTGGCGCGGATGACCGGTTGTGCGGTCATCCCCTACTTCCATCGCCGCGAAGGCGGGAAGTACTTCCTGAAGATCGGCGCGCCGCTGGAGAACTTCCCCAGCGAAGACGTTGAGGCCGATACCGCGCGGGTCAACCAGGCCATCGAAGAGATGGTGCGCGAGGCACCAGACCAGTACCTGTGGATCCACCGCCGCTTCAAGCGCCAGCCCGGCGGGCGGAGCGATTTCTACAAGTGATATGACGGGCGGTAGGGAACGCCCCATCCACGCATGGCGTGGATCTACTGATCGGCGGCTGGCTTCATCCACGCATGGCGTGGATGCGGACATTACGCGGCGCGCGGCAGATCGTCCGGTTCGCGCGC
>NZ_QAIJ01000204.1:0-16217 GCF_003060985.1 Stenotrophomonas sp. HMWF023 | reverse complement strand
GGTGGGTATTGAGCGGGAACACGGTAACCGCCAATGCCAGCATCGCCGGCCGTGCACGCTCACGCGCTGCTGCCGGGGCGAATCGCCATGCACGCCACGCCTGCGCCACCGCTGCCAGCCACAGCAACAGACCCAGCACACCGGTCTCGGCAAGAATCTCCAGCACGATCTGGTGGGCGTGCAGCGCCGGCATCGTGCCCCACACCGCCGGCCCTTCATCCGCAACGCAGTGGGGATAGGCATCGCGGAAGCCACGTGCACCGACACCATTGATCGGATGCGCTTCGATCATGCAGGCCGCCGCGCTCCAGATGCGGGTACGACCGGACAGTGCCTGCTCGACCCCGTCCTCGCCACCACCCCAGGCCATTGCCGTGCGCGCTACACGCTCCCGCAGCTGCGGCACGCTGGCGGTCAGTACGCCCGCAGAGAGAACACCCACCAGCGCGAGCAGGCCCAACCGCTTCCACCCCAGTTGGCGCACGCCGCTGTAGACAACCACCAGGCCGAAGGTGATCCATGACGCTCGCGAGCCGGCCAGCAACAGCACCACGCCCACCGCAGCAGCGGCCAGCAACCAGCCCGCATTGCCGAAACGGCGCGCCACCGGCAACAACAGGAACGGCGAAAGACTGGCCAGCACCTGGCCGAATTTCAGGTTGCACGGCCCAAGCGCCCCGCTGAGACGATCAGCCAGCGCGGCTTCTGCAGCCGGGCACAATGCGTGGCCGCTGATGGCCACCTTGATCTGCTGCAGCGACCAGAACCATGGGCTGGTGCCTGCCAGTGCCTGCACCAGCGCGTCGAGCGTCCACAAGCCGGTGATCACCGCCAGTCCGCCCAGGGTCAAGCGCCGCCGCTGCGGGGTGGCCACGGCGATCGCCACCAGCCACATGAAAGGCAGGTAGCGCAGCCCGGCCGCCGCCTTGGTCCACGACGCCGACGGATCGACGGCATCGAAGGCCGAGAACGCCTGTGGCAACCAGTAGCCAAGGAAAAGAATCGATGTCAGCGCCCACGCTGCCGGGCTCAGCAGATGCGGTCGATGCTGCACCCGGCGGATGACCATGCGTGCCGCGGCGTACAACGCTCCCAGGCCAAGCACCGTTTCGGCGATGCCTGGCAGCGGCCACAACGCGACGTAGGCCAGCACCCACCAGGGTGCCCAGCGGCCAGCGCGCTCGTCGCGCGGGGGCGGCGTGGCGTCAGCCAGCGAGGTCGGCATAAAGGCGGAGGGTATCGCGCTGCATGGCCTGCAGGGTAAACGGGATACGGCCCGGCAGCGATGGCGGCTGTGCCAGCAGGGCCAGCGCACGTTCACCCAGCAGCTGCGCATTGCCCAGCGGCACGGCGCCACTGGGCTGCAGCTGCTGCAGCAGTTCGCCGACGCCGCCGTGGTCCCAGCCCAGCACCGGCCTGCCGACAGACAGCGCTTCGACCACGGTACGACCGAAGGCCTCCGGCTTGTCCGACAGCTGCAGCACCAGATCGCTTGCAGCGTAAGCCTGGGCGATGCGCGCGGTCGGCGTGCTGATGTGCACGGCCCCGGTCACGCCAAGCGCGTCTGCCTGCCTGCGCAGCTCTGCCACATAGGCTTCGCGGCCAGGCTCGTCGGTGCCCAGCATCCACAGCTGTGCCGGCACGCCTGCTGCACGGACATCGGCCAGCAGCTGCAGCGCGTGGGCGTGACCTTTCAGCCGCGTGCCGCGACCGGGCAGCAGCAACAGCGGTCCATCGACCTGGGCCAGCCATGGATAGTCCGCCGCCAGCGCCAGTCGGGGACGTCGATCGGCGCGGGCCACACGCGGGAACTGGCTGACATCCACCCCACGCGGGATCACCTGCAGCCTGTCGTGGGCCACCGTGGGGTAATGCGTGTGCACGTAGTCGCGCACGCTGTTGGATACACAGATCACGCGTTCGCCGCTGGTCATCACCGCGCTGTAGCGGCCGGGCGAATTCAGCCCATGCACGGTAGTGACCCAATGCGGGCGCTGCGCCGGCTGCATCGCACGGATCGCGTACAGCCCAAGCCACGCCGGCAGGCGCGAACGGGCATGGACGATGTCGGCGCCCACTTCGGTGAACAGGCGGCGCAGGGTCGGCAGATGGCGCAGCGTCAGCAGCGACTTGCGGCCGATATCCAGGGTCAGGTGCTCGGCACCGCTGTCGAGCAGCGGCTGCACCAGGCGACCACCAGCCGACACCACCAGCGCGCGATGGCCGGCAGCGACCAGGGCCGCGGCGATTTCAAGGGTCGAGCGCTCGACACCGCCGGAGTGCAGCGCCGGCAGCAACTGCACCACGGTCAATCGGCGCATCGAGGGGGCGGCCGCTTAGTCGGCCAGCACGAACACGGCGCCGCAGTAAGCACACTGCGCTTGCCCGTTGGGTTCGTCTTCGATCGGCAGGTACACCCGCGGATGCGAGTTCCACAGCGCCATTTCCGGAGTCGGGCAGCTCAGCGGCAGATCGCTGCGGTGCACGGTGTAGCGCTTTTCGGCGTTGGCGGGCGCGGTGGCGGTATGGCTCATGGCGGATGTCGATGAACGGATTGCGAGGCCTGCGATTCTAGCATCTGGGCCCGGCAAACACCGTGCGCTGCGTGGCCGCTGCGCGCGGCGGCCAGCTTCAGGGCAACGACGTGGCCCCGTCGTGCAACCGCCCTGCCCGCTCCCCGGCGGCGGTGCCGAGCCACGGCGGCAGGAAATCCCCATGCGCACCAGTCAGTTCCGTGCAGAACCGGTCTTCCTTCGAATTTCCCGCATTTGGATCGAACTAAATGGCACTTGTCAGGGCGCCGCCGGCTGTTGCAGCATCGGCAGCGATCCATTCCTGACCCGATCGCATGGCCCGCCCCCCACCGGACCTGCATCGCCTCCCGACTGCCCCGTGGCGGGCGGGGCGATGCTGTCCGTGGTGTTCGCCGATGCGGGTTCTGCCTGCCGCCTGCCCTACCGGGAGACCCTGCATGACCCTGTCCGATCCGCGCCGCGCCCTGCTTCCGCTCGCCCTGGCACTGGCCTGTGCGACCACTGCGACGCCGGTGCTGGCGCAAGGGCTGCAGACCTCCTTCGAGCCGGGCGAGCCGGCACCGGCCAGATCCGCTGGCGCGCTGTCCGTCGAAGTCGGCAGCGGCCCTGGCGCGCCGTACGCGGCCAAGCGCAACGTCGGCTACAGCGGCCTGCATGCGTTGCACTACAGCGCCAATGGCGGCCAGGCGCGCCGCGAACTGTTCAAGACCGATCTGCCCATCGACACCGACACCACGCTGTCCTGGCTGGTACTGCCGGAGATCGTCGGCAAGGACACCGTGGCCTCCACCTATGTTTCGCTGGACCTGCTGCTGGACGATGGCAGCCGCGTATCCGCCAGCGGCGCGCGCGACCAGCACGGCGTGGCGCTTGGCGCACAGGCGCAGGGCGACTCGAAGACGCTGTATCCGCAGCAGTGGGCGCGCAAGGCGGTGCGCCTGGGCGGTGTGCCCGCGTTGAAGGGACGCCGCGTGATCGCCATCGAGCTCGAGGTGGCCAGCGCCGATGGCGCGCCCGTGTCGGGCTGGATCGACGACGTGCGCCTGGACGTGCAGTCACGGCAGGCACCGCAGCGTGTCTCCGACTGGGTGTTGACCACGCGCGGAACCCAGGCCAATGGCACTTTCTCACGTGGCAACAACTTCCCGGCCACCGCTGTACCTCACGGCTTCAACTTCTGGACGCCGGTGACCGATGCCGGCGCACTGAACTGGCTGTACCGCTGGAACGAGCAGAACGATGCGAAGAACCGGCCGCAGCTGCAGGCGCTCGCCCTGAGCCATCAGCCCAGCCCGTGGATGGGCGACCGCCAGACCTTCCAGGTGATGCCCTCCGCCACGCGTGGTGTGCCTGAAGCTGATCGCAGCAAGCGGGCGCTGTCCTTCGACCGCTCGCAGGAAAGCGCGCGCCCGTATCGCTACGACGTGCGCTTCGACAACGGCATCGCCGCGTCCATCGCCCCCACCGACCATGCCGCGCTGTTCCACTTCGATTTCCCCGCAGGCGGCGACGCCAACCTGCTGTTCGATAACGTCGATGCGCGCGGTGGGCTGACCCTGGATGCCGCCACGCAGACGCTGTCCGGCTACACCGATACCCGCAGCGGCCTGTCCAACGGTGCCACCCGCATGTATGTGGTGGCCAGCTTCGACAGGCCGTGGCGCAGCAGCGGCCAGATCGATACCGGCCGCCCGACCGGCTACATCAAGTTCGACGCAGGCAGCGAGCGCCGGGTGACGATGCGCATCGCCACCTCATTGATCTCCGTCGAGCAGGCGCGCCACAACCTGGCGCTGGAAATCGCCGCAGCCGATACGCTGGAAAGTGTGGCCGGGCGTGCACAGGATGCGTGGGATACGCGCTTGGCCCGCTTCGATATCGGCAACGCCAGCGACGACCAGAAGACCACGCTGTACTCCAGCCTGTACCGGCTGTACCTGTACCCCAATTCCGGCCACGAGAATGCGGGCACCGCCGCCGCTCCCGATTGGCGCTATGCCAGCCAGGCCAGCGCCGCCGATGACAACACCGATGGCAGCGCAACGCGCAGCTTCGCACCGGTGCGCGACGGCAAGGTCTTCGTCAACAACGGCTTCTGGGACACGTTCCGCACCACCTGGCCGGCGTATGCGTTGTTCACCCCGGGTGATGCCGGTCAGCTGGTACAGGGCTTCATCGAGCAGTACCGCGCCGGTGGCTGGATCGCGCGCTGGTCCTCGCCCGGCTACGCGGACCTGATGGTCGGCACCAGCTCGGACGTGGCCTTCGCCGATGCGTGGCTGAAGGGTATCGGCGGCTTCGATCCCGAAGAGGCCTATGCCGCAGCGCTGAAGAACGCCACCGTGGTGCCGCCGGACCGCCACGTCGGGCGCAAGGGCATGGAGCGTTCGACGTTCCGCGGCTATGCCAGCGCCGACGTGCATGAAGGCATGTCGTGGACGATGGAAGGTGCGCTCAATGACTTCGGCATCGCCAACATGGCCGAGGCGCTGGCCAAGCGCGCGACGACATCGTCCGCGCGCGAACGCTACGCCACCGAAGCCGACTACTTCCGCTACCGCGCCGCCAGCTACGCGACGATGTTCGATCCGGCCGCCGGCTTCTTCCAGGGCCGCAAGCCCGATGGCAGCTGGCGCCTGCAGGCCAAGGATTACGACCCGCGCGTGTGGGGCCACGACTACACCGAATCCAATGGCTGGACGTTCGCCTTCACCGCCGCGCACGACGGCGAAGGCCTGGCCGCGCTGTACGGTGGCCGCGACAAGCTGGCCGCCAAGCTCGACACCTTCTTCGCCACGCCGGAAACCGCCGACGCCGCGTTCGCCGGCTCCTACGGCGGCACCATCCACGAGATGACCGAAGCGCGCGACGTGCGCATGGGCATGTACGCGCACAGCAACCAGCCGGCACACCACATCCCGTGGATGTACCTGTATGCCGGACAGCCGTGGAAGACCCAGCAGCATGTGCGCGAGATCCTGTCGCGGCTGTACGTGGGCAGCGAGATCGGCCAGGGCTACCCGGGCGACGAGGACAACGGCGAGACCTCGGCGTGGTACGTGCTGGCCTCGCTGGGCCTGTATCCGCTGCGGATGGGCGCGCCGGAATACGCGATTGGTTCGCCGGCGTTCCAGCATGCGCGCGTCGAGCTGCAGGGCGGCGCGGTGCTGACCGTCAATGCGCCACAGAATTCGCGTGACAACGTGTACGTGCAGTCGCTGAAGATCAACGGCAAGCCGTGGACGAAGACCTGGGTGCCGCACGAGGTGATCGCCAAGGGTGCGACCCTGGACTTCGTGATGGGCCCGCAGCCGTCGCGCTGGGGCAGCGGCGTGGATGATGTGCCGCGCTCGCTGACCGCGCGTGGCCAGCGACCGCAGCTGCTGCACGACCTTCTGGGCAACGGCGCGCAGGCAACGCTGGCCGACGGTCGCGCCCTGCCCGCGCTGGTGGACGACGATGCCACGACGGCGGTGCCGCTGGGTGGTGGCGCGACCATCGCGCTGAGCCACGTGGGCGATGGCGTACCGACGATGTACACGCTGACCAGCGGTGATGGCGCTATCCGTGGCGGCGAGTGGACGCTGGAAGCACGTACCGGCAACGGGCGCTGGGTAACGCTGGACCAGCGACGTGGAGAAGATTTCACCTCGGCCCGGCAGACCCGCCCGTTCCGTATCGCTTCGCCCTCACGCTACGCCGAGTACCGTCTGCGCCTGGCTGCGCCGGGGCGCCTGCAGCTGGCCGAGATCGAACTGTTGGCGCCCTCCCCCCTACAATGACGTCCATGCGCCTACGTTTCCTCCCCCTCGCTCTTGCCGCCCTTGTATTTCCAAGCCTCAGCCAAGCACAGCCGCAGACCCAGGCCTTCGATGGCCAGGTCAGCCGTGACGGGGTGACCCTGTACTACCAGGATGCTGCCGGTGCGCTGGCCGCGCCGGTGCGCAAGCGCATCATCGATACGTTCTACTTCGCCTACCTGCGCGAGCGTGCGGACTTCCGCCCGGCCGCGCCGAACGAAGTGCGCATCGTGATCGATCCGGCGTACAACGGCGTCGCCTTCGTCGGCGACAAGGACAAGGCCAGCACCATCACCATCAATCCGGGCTGGCTGGCCCAGCACCCGGATGACATCGATCTGGTGACCCACGAAGCAATGCACATCGTGCAGGGCTACCCCAGCTACGGCGACAAGCGCGTGCCGGGTTGGCTGGTGGAGGGCATTGCCGACTACGCGCGCGATCGCTACGGCATGAACAACGCCGCTGCGGGCTGGGCGTTGCCGGACAAGCTGAGCCGGGGCCAGACGGTGGAAAGTGGCTATCGGGTAACCGGTGCTTTCCTGAAGTGGGCCGAAGCGGCGCACCCGGGACTGGTGCTGGCACTGGACAAGGATCTGCGCGACGGGCGCTATGCACCCGCGCTGTGGCAGAAGCACACCGGCAAGACCCTGCCGGCGCTGTGGACGGAGTACGCCAAGCCGCGTTCCCCGGCCCCTGCGCCGCCGCCCGCGCGACGCGCGAAGCGGCGGTAAGTTCGACGCTGCCGGGGCGATGCCCCGGCGGCCTTCAACGCGATTGCACGAAGCCGGCGTACAGCGCGAACAACTGCTGGAAATACCGCTTGCTCACTCGACTGCGCATGACACTGCTCCGCCCATGGAAAGTTGGTCGGGCCCAGGGTGGGAAGGCCGGTCCGGACCCTTCCCACGGCCAGGCCGCGTGGGCGTATTGGGCCGCAGCGAGGTTGCAGGGCGATTACCGGGCGGCTGCAATTCATCCGGTAGCGCCGGGCCATGCCCGGCGGAACACGAGAAGCGCCGCGCTGCGCGCTCGCCGGGCATGGCCCGGCGCTACCCGATCCGGTTTCCGCTGGGCGGAAACAGAAACGCGCCCCGAAGGGCGCGTTTCTGCAGATCGCAGCGGAACGAAGGCTTACGCCTTCTTTTCCGCCTCGATCTGTTTGCGGATCTGCGCATCGACCGCGGCAATCGCGGTCATGTTCAGGATCCGGCGCGAGGTCGCGCTGGTGGTCAGGATGTGCACCGGCTTGTTGACGCCCATCAGGATCGGGCCGATCGCCACGCCATCGGTGAACACACGCACCAGGTTGTAGGCGATGTTGGCCGCTTCCAGGTTCGGCAGCACGAACAGGTTGGCACGGCCCTGCAGGGTCGAGCCCGGCAGCAGCTTCTGGCGCAGGGCTTCATCCCATGCGGTGTCGCCCTGCATTTCGCCGTCCACGTTCAGACGCGGGTTGCGCTTGAGCAGCAGCTCGCGCACCTGGCGCATCTTCAGCGCATCCTTCGAGTCGTGGCTGCCGAAGTTGGAGTGCGACAGCAGTGCCACCTTCGGTTCGACGCCGAACAGCTTCATGCGGTACGCCGCCTGCAGGGTCGCTTCGCACAGCTGCTCTGCGGTCGGGTCTTCCTGCACGTGGGTGTCGACGAAGAAGAACACACCCTGCTGGTTGATCACGCCGGTCATGGCCGAGGTCGAGGTGACCTTCGATTCCAGCGGCAGCACGCTGCGCACGTAGCCCAGCTTCTTGTGGAAGCGGCCGACGATGCCGGTCAGCATCGCATCGGCTTCGCCACGGGCCACCATCACGGCGGCGATCAGGGTCGGGCGCGAACGCATCAGGTTCTTGGCGGCGGCCACGGTGACGCCACGACGGCCAGTCAGGCCGTGGTAGTACTGCCAGTATTCGTTGAAGCGCGGGTCGTCATTGATGTTGGTGACTTCAATGTTCTCGCCGATCTTCAGGCGCAGGCCGAGGCGCTCGATGCGCGATTCGATCACTTCCGGGCGGCCGATCAGGATCGGGTGTGCCAGGCCGTCATCGACCACGTTCTGCACCGCCTGCAGCACCACTTCCTCTTCGCCTTCGGCATACACCACGCGCTGCTTGTCGCTGCGCGCGCGGTCGTAGACCGGCTTCATCATCAGGCTGGTGCGGTAGACGAACTGCGACAGCTTCTGCCGGTAGGCTTCCATGTCAGCGATCGGACGGGCGGCCACGCCCGAATCCATCGCGGCCTGGGCCACGGCAGCCGACAGCTCCACCAGCAGGCGGCGGTCGAACGGACGCGGGATCAGGTACTCGCGGCCGAAGCTCGGGGTCTCGCCGCCATAGGCCGAGCCCATGTCGGTGGCGGCGCGGCGTGCCAGCGCGGCGATCGCGCGCACGCAGGCGATCTTCATTTCCTCGTTGATCGCGGTCGCGCCGACGTCCAGCGCACCGCGGAACAGGTACGGGAAGCACAGCACGTTGTTGACCTGGTTCGGGTAGTCCGAACGGCCGGTACCGATGATCGCGTCCGGACGCGCAGCGCGCACCAGTTCCGGCATGATTTCCGGGGTCGGGTTGGCCAGGGCGAAGATCACCGGATCCGGCGCCATCGTCGTGACCATCTCGGCGGTCAGGATGCCCGGTGCCGACAGGCCCAGGAAGATGTCCGCGCCGTCGACGATCTCGGCCAGGGTGCGCTTGTCGGTGTCGCGCGCATAGCGCTGCTTTTCCGGGTCCAGGTCGGTACGGCCGGTGTGGATCACACCCTCGCGGTCGAAGGCCAGGATGTTCTCCGGCTTCAGGCCCAGCTGCACCAGCATGTTCACGCAGGAAATGCCGGCCGCGCCCATGCCCGTGGTCGCCAGCTTCACTTCTTCGATCTTCTTGCCGGTGATCGCCATGGCGTTCAGCACCGCCGCACCGACGATGATCGCCGTGCCGTGCTGGTCGTCATGGAACACCGGAATCTTCATGCGCTCGCGCAGCTTGCGCTCGACGATGAAGCACTCCGGTGCCTTGATGTCTTCCAGGTTGATGCCGCCGAAGGTCGGCTCCAGCGAGGCGATGATGTCGACCAGCTTGTCCGGGTCGTTCTCGTCCACTTCGATGTCGAACACATCGATGCCGGCGAACTTCTGGAACAGCACGCCCTTGCCTTCCATCACCGGCTTGCCGGCCAGTGCGCCGATGTTGCCCAGGCCCAGCACCGCGGTGCCGTTGGAGATCACCGCCACCAGGTTGCCGCGGGCGGTCAGCTCGCTGGCCTGCTGCGGATCGGCCTTGATCGCTTCACAGGCGTACGCCACGCCCGGCGAATACGCCAGCGACAGGTCGCGCTGGGTCAGCATGGGCTTGGTAGCGGAAACCTTGATCTTGCCGGGCGGAGACATCCGGTGGTAATCGAGGGCGGCCTGTTTGAAATCTTCGTTGGACATCGATGTGGGTTACATGAATGGGCAGAAGGGACAGGGGATCATACCCCCGTTGGAGCGGTCGGACCTGTCGCTATGCTGTCGCAGTGATGCTGCGACCGCACAATTCCATGGCGTATGCGACGTTATCAGAGCACAGCTTCGGCGCTGGCGATGACAGCCGTGGGACGCCTTGAAACGCTGCGGGGCCGTGCCACTGTCGTGACCGGCCCCGCAGTACCACACACCCGGATCAGCCCTTGGCGGGCAGCGCCTCGGCCATTGCCAGCGGCACGGCATCGACCGTCGGCGGCAGTTCGCTTTCGCGACCATCCAGCGCCAGCTTCAGGCGGTCGCGGTCCAGCGCGCCTTCCCAGCGCGACACCACCACCGTGGCCACCGCGTTGCCGATGAAGTTGGTCAGCGAACGGCACTCGCTCATGAAGCGGTCCACGCCCAGGATCAGCGCCATGCCGGCCACCGGCACTTCCGGCACCACCGCCAGGGTGGCGGCCAGGGTGATGAAGCCGGCACCGGTGACGCCGGCCGCGCCCTTGGAGCTGAGCATCGCCACCAGCAGCAGCGCGATCTGGTGGCCCAGGGTCAGTTCGGTGTTGGTGGCTTGGGCGATGAACAGCGCGGCCAGGGTCATGTAGATGTTGGTGCCGTCCAGGTTGAACGAGTAACCGGTGGGGACCACCAGGCCGACCACCGACTTGCTGCAGCCGGCACGCTCCATCTTCTCCATCAGCGACGGCAGCGCCGACTCCGACGACGAGGTGCCCAGCACCAGCAGCAGCTCGGCCTTCAGGTAACGGGCCAGCTTGAACACCGAGAAGCCACACAGGCGGCAGACCACGCCCAGGATCACCGCAACGAACAGGAAGGCGGTGAGGTAGAACGAGCCGACCAGCCAGGCCAGGTTGACCAGCGAGCCGACGCCGTACTTGCCGATGGTGAAGGCGATGGCACCGAATGCACCGATCGGCGCGGCCTTCATCAGGATGTGCACCAGCTTGAACACCGGGGCGACCAGCGCTTCCAGGAAGTTCTGGATCGGCTTGCCCTTCTCGCCCACCGAGGCCAGCGCGATGCCGAACAGCACCGCCACGAACAGCACCTGCAGGATGTTGCCGTCGACGAAGGCACTGAGCAGCGTCTTCGGGATGATGTCCATCAGGAAGCCGACCAGGGTCAGGTCGTGCGACTTCTCGACGTAGCTGTGTACCGCAGTCTGGTCCAGCTCGGCCGGGTTGATGTTCATGCCGGCGCCGGGCTGCACAACGTGCGCCACGATCATGCCGACGATCAGCGCCAGCGTGGAGAAGAACAGGAAGTACGCCATCGCCTTGGCGAACACCCGGCCCACCGTACGCAGATGGGTCATGCCGGCGATGCCGGTGACGATGGTCAGGAAGATCACCGGCGCGATGATCATCTTCACCAGGTTGATGAAGGCATCGCCGAGCGGCTTCATCTTCTCGCCGATCAGCGGCTCGTAGTGGCCGAGGACAGCACCCAGGACGATCGCCACGATCACCTGGAAGTACAGCTGGCGGTAGAGCGGCAACGGCTTGCTGGGCACCGGCGCAGCGGTCGGGATGTGCATGGCGGACTCCGGAAGGGGCGTTTTCAGGCACGTACGGCCCCGGAAATGCACGGGAACCGTTACCGTGGAAACTGATCGCATGCCCCTCGATTGCAGGCACAGGGGTGCGACCAATGGACGCCTTTGTACGCGCCACGCACCGCCACGCAGATAACCTATTGGTACTAGCCCCCCGGTTCAGGTGGCTGCGCTGCCTACACTGGCGCCGCACCGCTGATCGCGGGGATGCCGGTGGCCCGACCTGAACGGCCGGGCGCGTCATTGCGAAAGTTCCGGCCATTGCGGCCGTTGTTGTCCTGTCCACACGCATTCTGAGAGAGCCGCACCATCATGCGCCCGATTCCCACCTTGCTCGCCCTTTCCCTGGCAACGCTTCCCGCCTTCGCTTCGGCTGCCGATTTCGACAACTGGCCGACCAAGTACACCTTCGGCGACGGCACTGAACTGGCCGCTACCGCCAACATCGCCTACGACTACAACGACTTTTCGTCCGCCAGCGGCATCGAGGATGACGACGCGGTGCGCCGCAAGGAATTCGGCGCGACCCTGAAAAAGAAGGGCGTGTACGACGCGATGGTCTACTACGACTTCCAGGCCGATACCTGGCTGGATGTGTTCGTGCGCTTCGAGAGCAAGGCGTTCTTCGGCCGCGATGTCGGCCGCTTCCGCTTCGGCTACATGAAGACCCCGGTCGGCCTGGATGCCAACACCTCCTCGCGCGCCGGCAGCTTCCTGGAGACCGCGCTGCCCGTGCAGGCGTTCTACGCAGGCCGCCGCACCGGCGTGGAATGGGTGCTGGAGCGTCCGCAGTACCTGCTGCAGGCCGGCGCCTATGGCGGCAAGGACCTGCAGGGCGACAACCCCGGCACCACCCAGGCGGTGCGTGCGGTGTGGACGCCGGTGAAGGCACCGGGCGATGTGATCCACCTGGGCCTGGCCTATTCGCAGGAAAACCCGCGCGGTTACCACGATGGCCGCGACGTCCACCACGAAGCCAGCGCGCGCCTGCGCGCCCGTCCGGAAGCCGGCCTGACCGACATCCGCCTGGTCGATTCCGGGGCCCTGGTCACCGCCGACCAGATCCGCCGCACCGGCCTGGAAGGTATCTGGATCCGCGGTCCGTTCTCGCTGCAGGCCGAAGCGCTGCAGGCCACGGTCACCCGCAATGATGGCAAGCCCGACTACACCGGCCACGGCCAGTACGCGATGGCCAGCTGGGTGCTGACCGGCGAATCGCGCCCGTACAACGCCGGCGCCGTTGCCAACATCAAGCCGGCGCACGACTACGGTGCGGTGGAACTGGTGGCCCGCTACAGCCGTCTGGACCTGGACGACGGCAGCATCCTCGGCGGCCGCCAGCACGACCTGACCCTGGGCGCGAACTGGTACCTGACCAGCCACTTCAAGTTCCAGGCCAACTACGTGAAGGTCGACGCCAGCCGTCGCGGTGTGCACAGCACCCCGGAGATCTTCGAACTTCGCGCGCAGATGCACTTCTGATCCCTTCCACGTGTCAGATCCCGGCGGGCGTGTACACCGCGCCCGCCGGCCCTGCGTAGACTGCCGCCATGTATTGGCTCAGCCGCCACCGCCTGCAGTTGCTGACCATTCTGGTGATGGTGGCCGGCACCGTGCTGTGCGCGGTCGCCGCAGGCCACTACGCCTGGCGTCGCGCCCTGGGCACGGAAAGCGCACAGGTGCAGCGCCAGCTGCAGCTGTATGGCCAGGGGCTGCAACAGCGCATCGACCGGTTCGGCACCCTGCCGCAGGTGATGGCGCTGGATCCGGACCTGCAGCACGCACTGCGGGTACCGCCCTCGCCCGCCGAGCGGCAACGCCTGAACCTGAAACTGCAACGCGCCAACCAGGTTACCCGCACCTCGACGCTGACCCTGGTCGGCCGCGATGGCGTAGCCGTGGCCGCCAGCAACTGGGACCAGAAGACCAGCAACGTCGGCGAGGATTACAGCTACCGCCCCTACTACCAGCAAGCACTGGCCCATGGCCGTGGCCGTTTCTACGGCATCGGCATGACCACCGGCGTGCCCGGCTACTTCATGTCCGAGGCCATCCTGGATGCCGACAGCCAGCGCATCGGCGTGATCGTGATCAAGATCGAGCTGTCCGCGCTGGAACAGGAATGGTTGAACAGCCCGGACGTGGTGCTGACCAGCGACAACCACGACGTGGTGTTCCTGGCCAACCGCGATGCCTGGCGCTACCGCCTGCTGCGCCCGCTCGGCGCGGAGGAACGCAACGAGATGCGCGCGGCGCGGCAGTATGCCGATCGCTCGCTGCAACCGCTGCGCGTGCGCACCGAAGATGTGCTGGCTGATGGCGGCCGCATGGTCCGCCTGCTCGACCCGCCACTGCCGCAGGCAATGCTGTGGCAGACCCTGGCGCTGCCCGACGAAGACTGGAGCCTGCATCTGCTGCATGACGCGGGCGCGGCCACCAGCGCTGGCCGGGGCGCGGCCGTGGCCGGCGCCGCCGCATGGCTGGCGCTGGGATTCCTCGTGTTGTTCGTGCAGCAACGGCGTCGCCTGTCCAAGCATCGCCAGCGCAGCCGGCGCGAACTGGAAACCCTGCTCAAACAGCACGCCCAGGAGCTGCGCACCGCCCAGGATGGCCTGCTGGAAGCCGCCACCGACGCCGACGTTGGCTTGAGCCGCAGCCTTGAACATCTGCCACAGGGCGTGGTGGTGATCGACAAGGAACAGCGTCTGGTCGCGTGGAATTCGCGCTATCTGGAGCTGTTCCGTTTCCCGGCGGGCCTGGTGCGGGTGGGCCGCCCGATCGAGGAGCTGTTCCGCTTCAACGCACGTCGTGGCCTGCTGGGCCCCGGCCCGATCGACGAAGCCATCGAACGTCGCCTGACCCACCTGCGCAGCGGTCGCCCGCACATGCGCGAGAGCGAAAAAGACGACGGCACGGTACTGGAAATCCGTGGCAACCCGCTGCCTGATGGTGGCTTCGTCACCAGCTACGCCGACATCACCAGCTACAAGAACGCCGCGCGTGAACTGCGCTCGCTGGCCGATGCGCTGGAACACCGCGTGGCCGAGCGTACCCAGGATCTGGACGAAGCACGCCGCGAGGCCGAACAGGCCAACCGCTACAAGACCCGCTTCGTGGCCTCGGCGGTGCACGACCTGCTGCAGCCGCTGAACGCCGCACGCATGTTCGTGTCGGTGCTGCGCGGGAAGCTGAGTGACCCCGCGCAGCAGCAGACCAGCGACCATATCGATGCCGCACTGGCCGCACAGGACGCCATCCTCAACAGCCTGCTGGATATCTCGCGGCTGGAATCGGGATCGTTGCAGATCCGCGTGCGCGCTTTTGCGCTTTCGCCTTTACTGGAAACCCTGGCGCGCGAGTTCGGCATCGCCGCACAGAGCCGCGGCCTGCAGCTTGACTGGGTGGACACCCGCGCGGTGGTGGTCAGCGACGAAGCGCTGCTGCGGCGCATCCTGCAGAATTTCCTGTCCAATGCGCTGCGCTACACGCCACGTGGACGTGTGCTGATCGGCTGCCGGCGCGCAGGTGACCAGCTGCGCATCGAGGTGCATGACCAGGGGCCGGGTATTCCGGAAAGCCTGCAGGACGAGATTTTCGAAGAGTTCCGCCGCTTGAATGACGGCGTGGAGCAGGAACGTGGCGCCGGCCTGGGCCTGGCCATCGTCGAGCGCATCGGCCGCCTGCTCGGCCACCGCATCAGCCTGCGTTCCAAGCTGGGCAAGGGCAGCGTGTTCGCCGTCAGCGTGGCACTCGGACGCGAGGACGAGGTGATTGCGCCGCCGGCAGCGCCGGTCATCGCGACCGAGCCGTCCGATGACAGCCCGCTGCGCCAATGTCGGGTATGGAGCATCGATGATGACCCGCATGTCTGCGCGGCGACCCGTGCCCTGCTGGAACGCTGGGGCTGCAATGTGGAACTTGCCGACGGCCCGCAGGGTGCGGTGGAAATCGCCAGCGCGTTGAACGTGCCGCAGCTGTTGCTGCTGGACGTGCGCATGGGACAGTGGCACGGACCGGACCTGTATGAAGCGCTGTGCACGCTATGGCAAGCGCGGCCGCCGGTGATCCTGGTGACCGCCGAGCGCGATGATGCGCTGAAGGCGCATGCTGCCGAGAACGGTTGGGGCTTCCTGCTCAAGCCGGTGCGGCCACCGGCGCTGCGTGCATTGATGACGCAGTTGCTGTTGCGGCATCGTGGGTAAAGGTGTTGCACCACGCGAAGACCATCGGCCGCTCTTTGAGAGGAGGCTGTAAAGCGACCCACCCATGGATAGAGGATGGGCATAGTCTGAACAGCAGACGAGCAATTGCCCTACTTACCACCGTTGCTGAAGATCAGAAAATTGCATGACCGGGCCAATCGGCCAGCCAGACCAGAGGCATTGATCGTGCCCGCTTCTCCCGCACCTCCTGCATTTACAAGATATTTCGGCCCGATGGTGGCGACGCTTCTCGCCCTTTTCTGCAGCGGATGCATCGATGGCAAATCACCGACAGCAGACGGGAATCAACAGAGAACTACAGAAGAAAGCAGCATCAGCCAGCATCATCCAGACATCCCCGACTCAGCCAACCCGCGTGGCCGCACATTGTCGAACCAGAGCATTTCGGCGTCGGCCGGCAATCGCACGGAACGCACATTCGAGCACCTCCAGGTCGAGTCTGGATTCATGGCAAACAGAGGCATCTCAAGCCAGACTGCTGAAGACCTTCTGCGGTCCAGCCGTAGCACCTATGATGCAATTGATCGCATGACCATCGACGCAGCATCCAGTCCGGATGCGCAGGACCTGGCCAGGCACTATCGATCGTCTCTCATCCGCGCAATGGATCAGAACGCCGTTCTTGAGCGCC
>NZ_QAIJ01000025.1:0-15494 GCF_003060985.1 Stenotrophomonas sp. HMWF023 | reverse complement strand
CCGAAGATGAGCGACTCCTGGTTCGTCACCCAGGCCGCCCGCTCGTATTTCGACGAACTGCTGCATGCGGGCGTGAAGATCTACGAGTACGGTCCGCGCATGCTGCATACCAAGGCCTTCATCGCCGACGACGATGTCTGCATCGTCGGCAGCGCCAACTTCGATCACCGCAGCTTCCGCCTGAATTTCGAGCTGTCGATGATGATCAGCGATCGTGGCCGGGTAGCGGAACTGTCTACGTTGCTGCAGTCCGAGTTCGAGCGTGCCACCCGCGTACACGACCAGGCAGGGCGCTCGCTGTGGCTGCATCGGTTGCCCGAGGCCTTCGCGCGATTGGCCTCGCCGCTGCTGTGAGGCAGCGCTACACTGCGGCGATGGCCCGGGGAGACTGACAATGTATTGGCTGTACCTGCTGCTGGCGCTGGGCTGCTTCGCCTTCGCCCTGAAGACACCGAACATGGGGCTGATGTCACTGGCCCTGCTGGCCGCCCTCGCCTTCCTGCTGGCGTGGGTGCGCGGCCGTTACGTCGCACGCTTTGGCGACCTTCAGCGTGATCCGGCGACACTGGTGGACAGCGATGAACTGCGGCGTCTGCGCGAACAGGCCAAGGTGACTTCGACCGACGGCAGCGACCCTCCCTCCCACTCCCCGTAGTCCCGTTCCATGACCCAGCTCAGCGTCAACGTCAACAAGATCGCCGTCCTGCGCAACTCGCGTGGCGGTGCCGAACCGGACGTGGTGCGTGCCGCCCAGGCCTGCCTGGATGCGGGCGCGCATGGCATCACCGTGCACCCGCGGCCGGACCGCCGCCACATCACCGCCGAGGACGTGCTGGCACTGTCGGTGCTGACCCGCGCGCGGGGCGTCGAATTCAACATCGAAGGCAACCCGTTCGCGCCGCCGCGTGAGGGCTACCCCGGCCTGCTGCCGCTGTGCGCGCAGACGCGCCCGGCACAGGCCACGCTGGTTCCCGATGGCGATGGTCAGATCACCTCCGATCATGGTTTCGACTTCGAGCGCGACGCGCAGCGACTGCGCCCGCTGGTGGCCGAGCTGAAGGCAATGGGCTGCCGGGTGAGCCTGTTCGTGGATGCCGGCAACCCGCTGCTGGAACAGGCGGCCGAGGTCGGCGCCGACCGCATCGAGCTGTACACCGGTCCCTATGCCGAGGCCCATGCTGCTGGCGACGCGCGGGCAATGCTTGAACTGTTTGCCACCGCCGCACGCCGTGCACAGGCCGTCGGCCTGGGTGTGAATGCCGGACACGACCTGTCGCAGGACAACCTGCGTGACTTCCTGGCCGATGTGCCCGACGTGTTGGAGGTCTCGATCGGCCACGCCCTGATCGGCGAAGCCCTGTACGACGGCCTGGATGCCACGGTGAAGGGTTACCTGGCACTGCTGTAGCAGCGCATGGGACTTCCCCGGCAGATTGAAGCCGGAGGACGTGCGGCAGGTCGCCGTATTCCGGCCTGGCGTGCGTCCCTGTAGCCGATCTTCCCATCGCAGCTGTTGAGACACCCGTGGCCCATGCTGGCCTGCCGCGGCGATGGCGCGCGCCCGGTCGCAAACCACGCAACCCTGTGGACAAGTCTGGGGTCAACGTGCAGTCCCATGCGCCTCTACGCCTACAGCTACGTGAATCCTGGCCGCTTGCGCCGCCTGTGGTTAGCAATAATACTAATATCTCGTAACGGCCGGAGGGCAACATGCAGCACCCCCCTCGCAACGCCCAGGCCGCCATAAAGGGTCGGGGTTCCACGTCCCACCTTGCCGGGCGCTTCGAAAGCACCGTCAGCGAGGTAGTGGACGACGGCTGGGCGATGGACGAGAGCGAAGAATTCCTCGCTCCGCGCCTGCGCACCGAAGTGCGTGCCGAGACCGCGCGCAGCATCATCAGCCGCAACACCTCGCCGGACGTCGGCTTCAGCCAATCGGTGAATCCGTATCGCGGCTGCGAGCACGGCTGCTCGTACTGCTTCGCGCGGCCCTCGCATGCCTATCTGAACCTGTCACCCGGGCTCGACTTCGAGAGCAAGCTGTTTGCCAAGACCAACGCGCCCCAGCTGCTGCGCAAGGAGCTGTCGAAGCAGGGCTACGTGCCGCAGCCGATCGCGCTGGGCATCAACACCGACGCGTATCAGCCAATCGAACGCAAGTTCAAGCTGACCCGTCAGCTGATCGAAGTGATGCTGGAGACGAAACATCCGTTCTCGCTGATCACCAAGAACGCGCTGGTCGAGCGCGACATCGATCTGCTCGCACCGCTGGCGGCGGAGAACCTGGTCAGCGTGCATTTCTCGGTGACCTCGTTGGATCCGCACCTATCGGCGAAACTGGAGCCGCGTGCCTCGGCACCCCATGCGCGCCTGCGTGCGATGAAGCGCCTGCACGAGGCTGGTATCCCGGTGGGTGTGATGGTGGCGCCGGTGATTCCATGGATCAATGACAGTGAACTGGAAGCCGTTCTGGAGGCTGCGCATGATGCCGGCGCCAGTACTGCGGGCTACGTGCTGCTGCGCTTGCCGCTGGAAGTGGCGCCGCTGTTCCGCGATTGGCTGGATACCCATCATCCGGATCGTGCCGCGCATGTGATGAGCACCATCCAGCAGCTGCGTGGCGGCAAGGATTACGACAGCCAGTTCGGCACGCGCATGCGTGGCCAGGGCGTATATGCGGAGCTGTTGAGCAACCGCTTCAAGCTGGCGCGCAAGCGCCTGGGCTTCAACGCGCAGAACAGCCACTGGCCGAAACTGGATTGCAGCCGGTTCGAGAAGCCGTTGCCGCCGCGCAAGGATTCGCCGCAGGGAAGTCTGTTCTAGAACGCTGGACCGCTGCCTGACTTACCGGCAACAATCTGCGCTTGGCCGGATGGCCTGCAGACCATGGAAGGGTGCAGATGGATTACCTACGATCGGCGAGGGTGCGATTCCGTCTGTTTGGCGATGAATCGATTCGTGCATGAAGCGCCTACATGCCTTCAGCTGTGGTGCGTTTCTGTTTGCCTGCGGCGCCGATGCAGAGGCTGCCCGTGCGTTTGTGGTTGAAGACGCTGCCATGCATGACCTCGCCTGCCTGACGGTCGAGCCGCGCCAGCGACTCTTTGCCTGTCACCAGATCGTTGCCGGCAACAACCGTGTGATCGGGGTTCGACGATTCCGGTCTTCGTGGTGGACCGACCGTTCCACCTTCAGCAAGCTCACGGTCCAGCTCCCCGCTGATGCGAAGGCAGGAGACCGATTCGCCGCTGCAGGTGATCGCGTACGGATGTTCCATAGCAGTGGATCCAGCGCATTCGCCGGAAAGACCGGCTGCTACGGAGTTCCGGTCGCAGGGCAGATCACCGTGATTTCCACCGGAGATTCCGGCATCGAGATCCAGATTGACGCATCGTTCCGCTCCACAAGCCCACTGGAATGGCGCAATGAATGTGATGCACCGACCCAGCTATCAGAGCGCCTGAAAGCCTCGCCCCTGCAGATGCAGGACCTTGATGCATGGACGGGAGCACATGATCCCGACGCATCCCCTTTTGATCAGGCACATCCTGCCAGTCGCTCGCGTGACTGAATTCGAATCAGCGGTGTCTACATGATGAAACGCCTGTGCTGCCTTCCGGCCAGCGCTCTCCTTCTCTCCCTTGTGACCCTGCAGGTGCAGGCTCGCTCCATTCACGAATGCATCGCCGTTCCGCAGGCATCGATTGCCACTGATATGCCAGCCGGTCTGGACGAGTTCGAGCAACATCTGTGGACGGCAAATACAGGTCAGGTGGTGAGCAAGGGCACGGACACGCTCCTTCTGCTGCGCCTCTTCTCGGAGTCGCCGGGCGTGATCGATTCCCAGCAGTTCACCAAGATCACCGGCAGCCTGAAGGGATACACGCCTTCGTCCGAAGGGATGCCGGAGGTAGTGGATGCGCGCTTGACCAGTGGCGGCGCAGGGTTCGCACACAAGGGAGACTACTGGCTGTCCCATTCGGCGGATGTTGAACTACACCAGCCGCACAAGGGCGATGGTCGGATCGAAGTCAAAGTGACGGCTGTCGGATGGAACAGCTATCGAAAAGAAGACCGTTCCTTCTATCTCCAGTTCACCTGCCAACTCAAGGAAATCCCCTTCGAGAAGCTCAGTGCCTGGCAAGGCGGCGACGGTAATCTCTGGCGATCCTTTGGACCCGGCCGATAGCAGGGTGGAACAGCCTGCGTGCAACCACCTCTGTAACGACTGGATCAATGAGGGCATGAAATGAAGATCATCTACTGGCTTGGCATCGCGTTCTTGTGGATGCTCCCATTGAACGTCCTGCTGCTGACGGTCGGCAAGCTGATATCTGGCGAAGCGCTTGGAGAAGAAGAGCTTGTTGGCCTGGGTATCGCAGTGTTCGGTGCAGTAGCGGGCGGGATTCTCTATCATCGCCGTCCTCGGTAGCGTCGAGCTTGCTCGACTTCGCTGCAGGAAGCTTCTGTAGGTGGCACGGAAAGCCCGAAACTGCGCATGCGCGCGAGACATCGGTATTCGGTGGTAGTGCTGCAGCGGCAAGCAAGAGCGCAGAGAGGAACCTCCGGTAGTGCGTGCAAGAAGATCATGATGCCGCAGATGGCGGGATAGAGAGCGTAGGCGGCCAGTCGTCGAGCACTGGTCCATGCATTGCACACGGGGGAATGATGAAGATTGTACTTTGGGCACCTGTAGTCATATTTGCCCTGTTGTCATTGAGAGCAATGGTTTTTGTCGTCTATCAACGGGTAAGTGGGTCCCCCTTCGGGGAAGAGGAAATCATTGTCGCTGGGATCGGATTGGTCTGCGGCTGGATCGCTTGGGTAATGCACAAAACCTTGATCAGACCATGGAGAAAGCAGTGACCCTGGTTTTGAGCCCGTGGTTTGGGGGCGAGCCCTGTCGGCACCGACCGGAACGAGGACGTCAGTTTCGGTCACACCGACCATCTTAGTTGGCCTGACCATGCGACCAACCTCGACAGCCCCGCGGGCTGGAAGGACCACTGCAAGATGCGCGAGCTCAGCTATGAATTGAATGCCATCCGGAGGCCGCTGGGTCGGCTGGGCGCATGGGAAGGCGTGCCAGCATCTGGGGATTCTCTTATCAGCGAGGGCAGCCCGGGTAGTGGTCTGCCTTAGGAGATAGCGCCACTGCTCGCACCACAGCACAGGATCTCGGGGGCCAGCTCCATGATCCGGACAAGGTGCTGGGAACCTCGAGTGACCAGTTTGTATCACCCTGCCCCAAACAACTTCTGCGCACTCTGGAACAGGATCCAGCTGGTTGCGATGAACTTGTCGCCACCCTGTGGCCGATTCCCACGATGGGTATGAGTAAACGCCGTCGGCGCAATCAGCAGGCTGCCGGTGCGCGGCGCGATCTTCCGGCCCTGGAACAGGAACTCGGTTTCGCCTTCTTCGAAGTCGTCGTTGAGGTACAGCGTCCACAGCAGGTGGCGGTGCAGCGTGTCGGCCTGCGCATCCTTCGGGTACAGCTCGCAGTGCCAGTACGGGTAGCCGCCCTCGCCCGCTGTGTACCACTGCAGGTTGATCGCGCCCGGGCGCAGGCAGGTGCGCGCCAGATCCGCAAGCTGCTCCGGTGCCATGTCGGGAAAATCCTCGGCCGACAGACGTCGCGGCTGGCCGTTGCTGTCCTGGATCTGCAACATCAGCGGCGCGATCAATGCCTGTGGATAACGGCGTAGATAAGTCTGCAGACCGGCAAAAACCGCCTGCTGCAGCTGCTGGTCCACATCCTGCCAGCCCTCCAGGCCGCTGATCCGCAGATCCTTGCTGTGCTTGAGTTCCGGGAACACGCCGCTGCCCACTGCACCGGGTTTCAGGCCCTGACTTGCACGCATGCGGGCGACGATCGCAGCGCACACGTCGCTGGGGACGGCGTTGTGGATGACCTCGATGAAATCGACAGGGCCCGGCTCGTGCATGCGTGCATTCCTTCGACGGCAAGGGCTTGATGGTGCCGCTTGCAGCCGCTGCTGTCACCCTGCGGTCATGTCATCAATCTGCCATGACCCCTGTAGGGATGGCCGCTGTCAGACGCTCTTCGCGTCATGCTCCTGGTGATAACGCACGGCCTCGGCGACCTCTTCGCGCGAACCGAGGAACACCGGCACACGCTGGTGCAGCTGGTCGGGTTGCAGGTCGGTGATGCGCTCGCGACCGGTCCAGGCCGTACCGCCCGCCTGTTCCACCAGCAGCCCCATCGGGTTGGCTTCGTACATCAGGCGCAGCTTGCCGGCCTTGCCCGGTTCCTTCTTGTCCCACGGGTAGATGAAGATGCCGCCGCGGGTCAGGATGCGATGCACGTCGGCCACCATGCTGGCGATCCAGCGCATGTTGAAGTTCTTGCCGCGCGGGCCGTCCTTGCCGGCCAGCAGATCTTCCACATAGGCCTGCATCGGCGCTTCCCAGTGCCGCTGGTTGGACATGTTGATGGCGAACTCCTGGGTGGCCGCCGGAATCTGCATGTTCTCGGTGGTCAGCAGGAACTCGCCGGTTTCGCGGTCGAGGGTGAAGGCGTGGGTACCGTGGCCGACGGTCAGCACCAGCTGCGTGCTGGGACCGTAGATGCAGTAGCCGGCGGCGATCTGCTTGCTGCCCGGCTGCAGGAAAGCGTCATCGCCAGGCAGTTCGACGTTGGTCGGGCAACGCAGCACCGAGAAGATGGTGCCGACGGAGACGTTGACGTCGATGTTGGAGCTGCCATCGAGGGGATCGAACAGCAGCAGGAAATCGCCGCGCGGGTAGATGTCCGGCACCGGCTGGCTGTGGTCCATTTCCTCCGATGCGCAGGCAGCGAGGTGACCGCCCCAGGCGTTGGCTTCCAGCAGGATCTCGTTGCTGATGACATCCAGCTTCTTCTGCGCTTCGCCCTGCACGTTGCCGGTGCCGGCCTCGCCGAGCACGCCACCGAGGGCGCCCTTGCTGACGGCGATGGAGATGCTGGTGCAGGCGCGGGCGACGACCGCGATCAGCTGGCGCAGGTCGGCGTTGATGCGGCCGGCGTGCTGCTGCTGGATCAGGAAGCGGGTCAACGAGGTACGGGACATGGGCGGGCAGGTCTCGGCAACGGGGAAACGACTATTGTCGCTGGTCTGACTTGCGCGTGGGTGAGCGGGGAAGGCGTAATCGTTTCCAGATGCGTTGCGCTGTGTGGCGCCTCCCTTTCGTCGAGGCACGCGGGAGGGGGAGACAATGCAGGACACGCTGCAAGTACGTCCATGTAAGCTCGATGGCGCCATCCATGGCGCCAACGGTCCTGCATTGCCTCCCCCTCCCGCGTGCTTCAGGGTTGGCGGCGCGCGCGGAGGGTGTGGCAAGGCAGGAGCAAAAACAAAGGCGCCTTGCGGCGCCTTTGTTTTCAAACCACTGGAGTGGTGCTTCAGCCCTTGGCGACGGTGGCCACGGCCTTGGCGACGTATTCCAGGTTGTTCTGGTTCAGCGCGGCCACGCAGATGCGGCCGGTGCCGACGGCGTAGATGCCGAACTCGTCGCGCAGGCGCTCGACCTGTTCGCGGCTCAGGCCGGAGTACGAGAACATGCCGGCCTGTTCGTTGATGAAAGCGAACTGCGGGGCGCCGGCGGCGGCCAGCTTCTCGACCAGGCCCTGGCGCAGGGCGTGGATGCGCTCGCGCATCTCGGTCAGTTCCTGCTCCCACATCGCACGCAGTTCCGGGTTGGTCAGCACACCGGCAACCAGTGCAGCACCGTGGGTGGACGGGCTGGAGTAGATCGTGCGGATCACGCGCTTGACCTGCGACTGCACGGCCTTGGCGTCAGCGGCGGTCGGCGCCACCATCGACAACGCACCCACGCGCTCGCCATACAACGAGAACGACTTGGAGTACGAGTTGGCGACGATGAAGCTGTCGATGCCGGCTTCAGCGATGATGCGCACGGCGGCGCCGTCCTGCTCGATACCCTTGTCGAAGCCCTGGTAGGCCATGTCGATGAAGGGGAACAGCTGGCGGTCCTTCAGCAGCTGCGCGACCTGCTTCCACTGGCTGACGGTGAGGTCGGCGCCGGTGGGGTTGTGGCAGCAGGCGTGCAGCAGCACCACGGTGCCCGCTTCCAGCTTGCCGAGGTCGGCCAGCAGGCCGTCGAAGTTGACGCCATGGGTGGCCGGGTCGAAGTAGGTGTAATCCACCACCTCGAAACCAGCGGCGCTGAACACCGCGCGGTGGTTTTCCCAGCTCGGGTTGCTCAGCGCGACGGTGGCGTGCGGCAGCAGCTTCTTCAGCACGTCGGCGCCGACGCGCAGCGCACCGCTGCCACCGACGGTCTGTGCGGTGGTGACGCGGCCGGCAGCCAGCAGCGGCGAATCCTTGCCGAACACCAGCTCACGGGTGGCCTGGGTGTACGCAGGCAGGCCATCGATCGGCAGATAGCCGCGCGGTTTGGCTTCGTTGGCGAGCTGCTGCTCGATCTGCTTGACGGCGCGCAGCAGCGGAATGCGGCCGCTCTCGTCGTAGTAGATGCCCACACCCAGGTTGACCTTGGTCGGGCGGCTGTCGGCGTTGTACGCCTCGGTCAGGCCCAGGATCGGGTCGCCTGGGACCAGTTCCACGTTTGCAAAGAAGGACACGGCGGTACTCGTTCGGTAGACGGAAAGGGGGAGGAATTGCGCCACGCGGTTTGCGGCCTGTCGGCCGAAACCGACCCATCGTAACAAAGCCTGCCGGGGCTGGCCGCCGCCATCGTCATCCGCCTGCCCGTACCATGGCGTGCGTTGCCGCCCGATCCATCAACCTGAATCATGAATCCCGCCGCACGACGTCATTGCCTGCCGCTGTCCGCCCTGCTGCTGTCGCCCCTGGCGGTGGGGGCCGCGCCCTCGCCGACCGCCCTGCCCGCTGTGCAGGTGCAGGCCGCGCGGGTGCCGGGCGTGGATCCCTTTGCCCTGCCCGCCAGCCTGGATACGGTGTGGATCGATGCCGACCGTACCGGCGCCAACGCGCAGCTGTCCGAGGCGCTGGGCGGGGTGCCGGGCCTGCTGGCCCGTGACCGGCAGAACTTCGCGCAGGACACCCAGCTGTCGATCCGAGGCTTCGGTGCACGCTCGACCTTCGGCGTGCGCGGGGTACGAGTGCTGATCGACGGTGTGCCGGCGACCATGCCCGATGGCCAGGGCCAGCTGTCGCACGCCAGCCTGCTCGGTGCCGAGCGCATCGAGGTGCTGCGTGGGCCGTTCTCGGCCCTGTATGGAAACTCGTCCGGGGGCGTGCTGCAGGTGTGGAGCGCGCAGGGCCAGGCCGGTGACCCCTGGCGGCTGCGGGTGAATGTCGGTGCCGACAACACGCTCAGCGTCGGTGCGCAGCTGCGCGGCGCGGGCAGGGGCATCGACTACAACGTGGCCGCCAACCATTTCAGCACCGACGGTTGGCGTGACCACAGCCGTGCGCGCCGCGAATCGTTGAACGCGCGGCTGGGAACCGAGCTCGCTGGCGGCCGCCTGGAGCTTCTGCTCAATGCGCTGCACGCGCCGAACGCGCAGGACCCGCTGGGGCTGACCCGCGCGCAGGTGGCGGCCAACCCGCGCCAGGCCACGGCGGTGGCCCACCAGTACAACACCCGCAAATCGGTGCGCCAGCAGCAGGCCGGCCTGCGCTGGACACGGGAAGCCGGTGCGCAGCGCTGGCAGCTGATGGGCTATGCCGGACAGCGCGCGGTGACCCAGTACCTGCCGATTCCGCCGGGACCGCAGGCCAACCCATTGCACGCCGGTGGCGTGATCGACCTGAATGGCGGCTACGGCGGGCTGGACGCGCGCTGGGGCTGGAACGGCGATCTGTGGGGCCGCCCGCTGGATCTGGTGGTGGGCGTGAATGCCGATCGCCAGCGCCAGCACCGCACTGGCTACGAGAACTTCATCGGCACCTCCATGGGCGTGCGCGGTCGCCTGCGCCGCGACCAGATCGACATCGTGCAGAACGTGGACCAGTTCGCCCAGGCGTGGTGGCAATGGAGCCCGCGCTGGTCGCTGTTGGCCGGGGTGCGCCACAGCACGGTGCGCTTCGAATCGGATGATCGCTACATCGTCGGGCGCAATCCGGACGACAGCGGCCGCCGCCGCTACCAGGCCACCACGCCGGTGGCCGGTGTCAGCTTCGAGGCCAGCCCGCAGTGGCGACTGCACGCGGCCGTGGGCCGTGGTTTTGAAACCCCGACGTTCAACGAACTGGGCTACCGCGCCGATGGCCAGGCCGGGTTGGCGCTGGATCTGGCGGCTGCCCGCAGCCGCAGCCTGGAAGTGGGCAGCAAATGGCATGCGCAGGATGGAAGGCAGCTCGATGTGAGCCTGTTCCGCGCAGATACCGACGATGAGCTGGCCGTTGCCAGCAACACCAACGGTCGCAGCACGTATCGCAACATCGGCCGCACCCGCCGCCAGGGTGTGGAGCTGCAGTACCGGCAGACGTTGGCCGAGCAGCTGGAGCTGCAGCTGGCCTGGACTTGGCTGCAGGCGCAGGTGCGCTCGCCCTACCTGGCCTGTGCGGCCAGCAACTGCGCCGTGCCAGACACCGTGGTTGCCGCCGGCAGCCGCCTGCCCGGCGTGCCCCGGCAGCAGGCGTATGCCCGCCTGCAGTGGTCGCCGGGGGACTGGCAGTGGGCGCTGGAAGCTGCGGCCAGCAGCGACGTGGTGGTGAACGACATCGCCACCGAGCGCGCGCCGGGATACGCGCTGCTGAACCTGGAGGCCGGCCGCAGCTGGAGGCTGCAGGCTGGTGAGCTGCGTGCATTCGCGCGTATCGACAACGTGCTGGACCAGCGCTACATCGGCTCGGTGATCGTCAACGACGGCAACGGCCGGTTCTTCGAACCGGGGCCGGACCGCCGCACCAGCGTCGGCCTGCAGTGGTCATGGCGCTGAAGCGGTAGTGCCGGCTACTGGCCGGCATCGCTCCGTGCAGGACTTCAGGAGGTTGCCGGCCAGCGGCCGGCACTACCCGTAAATCGGTGGCCTTGGCCGGCGTGGCGATCAATCCGGGGCCTTGGCTGGCACGAATGGCGAGGTCGGGTCGCTGGCCGGGAAGGTCTCTTCCAGCGCCTCGTCCTGGTTGTCGCTGGCGTGCTGCTTGCGCTCGCGCCGCTTCAGCGGACTCTCCTGGCCGCCGCGATTGCGATCGCCACAGTCCTTGCGGTCCTGTGCGGCCTGTTCAGGCCGGCGAACGACGGGCAATGCACCCTCGTCGGGTGTCGACATGCCCGCACCGCGGTCCTCGGCATCGGCCAGATCGTGTTTGCCGCGCTGCTCACCCGGCTCGGGGGTGTGGTTCTCACGCAGGGGGTCACGGGTGGTGGTCATGGGGCGTTCCTCCGGTAGGCCTCCACTACAGCGCGGACGAGGTAAAGCCGCTGCGAACCTGGCGTCATGAACATCTTTGTCACGACTGGATAACGGCACCGCGCGTATTCCTGCCCACCCGCCCTGCTGCAGGAGCCGGCCATGCCCCGTCTTGAACGCCCCGCCCCGTCCGTGTTCAACGCCCTGCTGGATCCGCTGGGCCAGCGCAGCGCGCAGCGCCGGACCCGCCGCATGGAGGATCCGCAGGCGGTGGCGCAGGATTACCTGCAGTACATGCTGAGTGACTACGAAGAACGCCGCGGACAGGGGCATCGCAACTGGCGCGATCTGTGCCCGGTGTATGCCTTCGCGCTGACCACGCACGCCGCCGACTGGCCGCGTGGCGGTGGCGCCGAGACCTGTGGCGAGCTGGCTGAGCACTGGGACCAGATGCGCGGACAGTCGCGCCTGAACTGGGCCCAGGCGCAGCCGGTGGTGGAAGATGCTTGGCGCGCGCTGGACCATATCCCTGCCGCTGCGGTGAGGCCGCTGCTGCAGTAGTGCCGGCCGCTGGCCGGCAGCTCGATGATGCGCGGGGATGCCGGCCATCGGCCGGCACTACCCGCACGGCGTGCACGTTGCCGACACGGTTGTTTCACGGTGGCCGGCTGAAGCTGGCTACCCCTGCTGAAACCCAGGTGCCCATCATGGCCCGCCCGATCTGGACCGGCACGCTTTCCTTCGGCCTGCTCAACGTACCGGTCTCGCTGATGTCCGGCGAACGCAAGGTCGACCTGCACTTCCGCATGCTGGATTCACGCGACCGCAAACCGATCCGCTTCGAACGGGTCAACGCCGATACCGGCGAGGAAGTGCCGTGGAAGGACATCGTCAAAGCCTACGAGTACGACAAGGGCAGCTACGTCGTGCTGGAGGAAGACGATATCCGTTCGGCGGCCCCGGAGAGCCATGAAACGGTGGAGGTGGAGACCTTCGTCGACGCCACGCAGATCGATCCACGCTACTACGAAAAACCCTATCTGCTGGTGCCGGGTAAAAAAGCCGAGAAAGGCTACGTGCTGCTGCGGGAAACACTGCGCAGCACCGGCAAGGTCGGTATCGCACGGGTGGTGGTGCGCACGCGCGAGTACCTGTGCGCGGTGATGCCCAACGACGACGCACTGGTGCTGATGATCCTGCGTTATCCACAGGAACTGGTCGAGCCTGACGACTACAAGCTGCCCAGTGGAAAGCTCGCTGACTACCGCATCACCAGCAAGGAAACGGCGATGGCCGAGCAGCTGATCGAGTCGATGGCCGGCGACTGGGATCCCTCGCAGTACCACGACGAATTCCGCGAGCGCCTGCAGCAGGTGCTGAACAAGCGCATCAAGTCCAAGGGTGGCACCACCAAGGTGGAGGACGAGCCGGCACCGCGCGAGGACGCCAGCACCAACGTGGTGGACTTCATGGCATTGCTGCAGAAGAGCCTGGATGCCAACAAGCGCACGCCGGCCAAGAAGGCAGCAGAGCGCAAAGCACCGGCCAAGAAGACAGCGGCGAAGAAGGCACCGGCAAAAAAAGCCCCTGCGAAGAAGGCTGCAAAGAAAACCGCCGCGCGACGCAAGGCAGGTTGAGCCATGTCGCTGCATCAGTACCGGCGCAAGCGTCGGCTGGGCGGAGGCAGCGGGCAGACCCCCGAGCCGGATGAAGCGCCCGCACAGGGGAATCCGAAGCGACGGCCGATCTTCGTGGTTCAACTGCACCACGCCAGCAGCCGCCACTACGATTTCCGCCTGGAAATGGATGGCGTGCTGAAGAGCTGGGCGGTACCGAAAGGGCCGTCGCTGCGGGTGGGTGAGAAGCGCCTGGCGGTGGAGGTGGAAGACCACCCTCTTTCCTATGCCGGCTTCGAAGGTGACATTCCGCAAGGACACTACGGCGCCGGGCATGTTGATGTATTCGACCACGGCAGCTGGGCCTGCGAAGGTGATCCGCTGCAGGCATTGGCTGCCGGCAAAATCGACTTCGTGCTGCATGGGCAGCGTCTGGCGGGTGGCTGGAAGCTGGTACGCACGGCGATGAAGGGCCGCCAGGTGCAGTGGCTGCTGATCAAGCGCGACGACGAGCAGGCGCGGGATGCCGAAGCGGATGATCTGCTGCACGCGCCGGCAACCAAATCTGCGAAGGCGGCCCGCGCCACTATGAAGAAGGCAGCGTCAGCGCCGCGTACCGCACACCCACGCAAGGCCGATGCACGCTGGCGTGCGCGCGCGCTGAAGCTGGACGGAGCGCGTGACAAGGACTACCCGCGTCAGTTCAAACCACAGCTCACCGATCATCGCGACAGCGCACCGGACGGCGAGCGCTGGCTGCACGAGATCAAGTGGGATGGCTACCGGCTGCTGGCCGATCTGCACGAGGGCGAGGTGAAACTGCGCTCGCGCAATGGCCTGGATTGGACCGCGGATTTTCCCGAAGTGGTGCAGGCCGTACAGGCGCTTCCGGTACGCGATGCGCGCCTGGATGGGGAACTGGTGGTGCTGGATGACAACGGCCGCAGCGACTTCGCCGCGCTGCAGCGGGTGATCGACGGCAGCTCGAAACAACCGCTGCGCTACATCGTGTTCGATCTGCCGGGCGTGGCCGGGGTCGACATCAGCCGCGCGCCGCTGCTGGAACGCAAGTCACTGCTGAAAGAGCTGATCGGCGATGCAGTTGGCACGCTGGCCTTCAGCGAACACGTCGTCGACCACGGCCCGGAGGTGTTCGACGCCAGCGGCAAGGCGGGCTTCGAAGGCATCGTCAGCAAGCAGATCGACGCGCCCTATATGAACACCCGCGCACGCAGTTGGGTGAAGGTGAAGCACGAGGACACCGATGAATTCCTGATCATCGGCCACACCGCGCCAAAAGGCTCGCGGGTGGGATTCGGCTCGCTGCTGCTGGCCACGCCGGACAAGGGCGGCCTGCGCTATGTCGGCCGGGTCGGTACCGGCTTCGACGATGAGAGCCTGCGCGCGCTGTCCGCCACGCTGGCACCGTTGGCGGTGAACGCAGCGGTGCTGGAGCTGCCGTCGCATGTCCCCTTCCGTGCGGCCAGCGTGCGCTGGGTGAAGCCGGTGACGGTGGCCGAGGTCGCGTTCCGCGGCTGGGGCAAGGAAGGATTGCTGCGCCAGGCCAGCTTCAAGCGACTGCGCAGCGACAAGAAGAAGGAGGACCTGGCGATGAGTGCAGCACCGGCCGACGACGGCGACGACGTGGCCATCACCCATCCTGAGCGCGTGGTGTTCGCGAAGAAGAAGCTCAGCAAGGGTGACGTTGCCGACTACTACCGGCAGATGGCGCGCTGGATCCTGCCGGAAATCAGTGGGCGACCGCTGTCACTGCTGCGCTGTCCCGATGGCGTAGGCAAGGCCTGCTTCTTCCAGAAGCACCACGGCCAGGGCCTGGGCGACGCCGTGCATGCAGTGCCGCTGCAGCAGAAGAGCGGGCGCGAGGACTACGTCTATATCGATGACGAACGCGGGCTGCTGCAATTGGTGCAGATGAACACCCTGGAGCTGCATCCCTGGGGGGCGACGGTGGCCGATCCCGAGCATCCCGACCGGCTGGTGTTCGATCTTGATCCGGGTGAGGGCGTGAGCTGGGCCGACGTGAAGCGCGGCGCGCGTGATGTGCGCGATCGACTGCAGGAGACCGGGCTGCAGAGCTTCGTGCGGTTGTCCGGTGGCAAGGGCGTGCATGTGGTGGTGCCGCTGCTGCCCAAGGCGGACTGGGAGGACGCGAAAGCGTTCTGCGAGGCGTTCGCGCAGGCGATGGCCGAACAGGCCCCGGACCACTACGTGGCGACGATGAGCAAGGCTAAACGCAACGGGGTGATCTTCATCGACTGGCTGCGTAATACACGTGGAGCGACCAGCGTGTGTTCGTGGTCGCTGCGTGCGCGCGAGAGCGCGGGCGTGGCGGTGCCGCTGCGCTGGGAAGAGCTGGCGCGTGTCGGCGCTGCCGATGCGTTTCCGATGGACAAGGCGTTGGCACGGGCGAAGCGATTGAAAGCGGATCCGTGGCAGGGCATCGACGCGCTGAAGCAGACGCTGCCGACGTTGCAGCGGTAATGCCGGCCGCTGGTCGGCAACTGAAGGTTCGCTGGGGTTGCCGGCCAGCGGCCGGCACTACCCGTATC
>NZ_QAIJ01000203.1:0-11696 GCF_003060985.1 Stenotrophomonas sp. HMWF023 | reverse complement strand
CGTCAGGCCCTGCGCCTGTTGCTGCTGCGGCGTCGGCGCGTCCTGCGGGCGCGGCTCTTCGATCGGCTGCGGCGGCGGGATGGTGTCTTCCGGCACCGGGATCGGCTCGGCGACCGGCGGCGGCAGGGCTTCCAGCTTCTCCGACTGGCGCAGGGCCTGACGGGCGGCAGGCGCTTCGGACGCGGACAGCGCGAGGCTGGCCTCCACCGAGGGATCGCCGATGGCAGCGTCGGTGTTGCGCTGGGGCGACCACAGCCAGGCGCCGATGAAGATCAGCGCGACCAGCAGGTGCACCAGCACAGCCAGCACCAGGGGCAGACCCCAGCCCGGTTCCTCCGTATGCGGCGGCGGCAGGGCGTCAGCGTGCATCGGTGGCCAGGCTCACCTTGTCGACGTGGGCACGCTTGATCACATCCATCGCATCGATGACCTTTTCATAGGCCACGGCACGGTCGGCGGCGACGATCACGCGCACGTCCTTGTCCTGCGCGGCGATGCCGGACAGGTGGCCCTGCAGTTCCTCGGCGGTGACTGCGGTGGGTTCCTTGGCGTCGGGCAGCTTCAGGCTGAGCTGGCCGTCCTGGCGCACCGAGACGATCAACGGATCCTGCTTGCTTTCCAGCGCCTTGGCGTTGGAATTGGGCAGGTCGACGTCGAAGGTCAGGGTGAGCATGGGCGCGGTGACCATGAAGATGATCAACAGCACCAGCATGACGTCGATATAGGGAACGACGTTGATTTCCGATTTCAGCTTGCGGCGCTTGCGGCGACCGATGGCAGCGGACATGGCTTGGACTCCCGGGTTTGGCGCTTACTCGTCGCCAGCGCTCTGGCGCTGCAGGATCGAGCTGAACTCGTCGGCGAAGGTCTCGAAACGCACCGACATGCGCTCCACGCGGGTGGTGAAGCGGTTGTAGGCCCACACTGCCGGAATCGCCACGAACAGGCCGATGGCGGTGGCGAACAGCGCTTCGGAAATACCCGGGGCGACGGCGGCGATACCGGCCTGGGCACCGCTGCTGATCATGTCGTGCATGGTCACCATGATGCCGAACACGGTACCGACCAGGCCCACGTACGGGGCGGTCGAGCCGATGTTGGCCAGCAGTTCCAGGTTGCGTTCGAGCTGGTCGACTTCGCGGGTGTAGGTGGTGCGCATCGCGCGCTGGGCACCTTCCAGCTGCGCACGACCATCCAGCCGACGCTTGTCGCGCAGGCGGGTGTACTCGCGGAAACCGGCTTCGAAGATCGCTTCCAGGCCGCCGACATTGCGGCTGCGGTCGGTAGCCGAGCTGTACAGCTTGCCCAGGTCGGCACCAGACCAGAAGCGGTTCTCGAACTCGTCGGCTTCGCGGGTGGCCTGCTTGAAGATGCGGGCCTTGCGGAAAATGATCACCCAGCTGACGAACGAGCCGACCAGCAGCGCCAGCACGATGATCTTCACCGGCAGGCTGGCCTTGGCCATCAGTTCGAGGTAGTTGATGCCGCCGCCGGTGGTGGCCTGGGCAAGGGTCTGGGTCGCGGCATTGCTGACGTCAGCCGGCAAAGCCTCGGTGACCGTGGCCTGCAGGGCCAGGAGCGTTGCGATCATCCGTTGTTCCTCAAGAGTTCTGTTCGGATTCGGGGTGGAGGTTGGGTTGCAGCGCGGCAAGGACCAGATCGTCCATGCCACGCGGGCGGAAACTGGCCGCGTCCAGTGCGGCGATGCGGACCTGCGCGGACAGCAGCAGCTGGCCGTCGCGCAGGACCTGCTGGTCGAAGACCATGCTGGCCTTTTTCAGCTGGACCAGGCTGGCACTCACCTGCAGCTGGTCATCCAGCCGTGCTGGCTTGATGAAGTCCATCTGCATGGAGCGCACCGCGAAGACCATGCCGTGCTCGGTACGCATGCGCTCCTGGCCGAAGCCCAGCGCACGCATCCATTCGGTCCGGGCCCGTTCCATGAAGGCCACGTAGCGGGCGTGGTAAACCACGCCGCCAGCGTCGGTATCTTCCCAGTAAATGCGTGTCGGCCAACTGAATCGGGGTTCAACCGAGGGTTCAACCGACATCGGGGACCTCGGCAAACAGGTCCTGCGGGGGGTTCTTCGGCTTCAGGCCCAGGTGCCGGTAGGCTTTGTGGGTGGCCATGCGGCCGCGCGCGGTGCGCACCAGGTAGCCCTGCTGGATCAGATAGGGTTCGACCACGTCTTCCAGCGTGCCGCGCTCTTCAGACAGCGCCGCAGCCAGCGATTCAATGCCGACCGGGCCACCGTCGAAGTAGTCGACCATGGTCTTCAGCAGCCGACGATCGAGCTCATCGAAGCCTTCCGGGTCGACCTTGAGCATCTGCATCGCCGCTTGGGCCACGGTCTGGTCGATGTGGCCACCGGCCTTGACCTGGGCGTAATCGCGCACACGGCGCAGCAGGCGGTTGGCGATACGCGGGGTGCCACGCGCGCGGCGCGCGATCTCCCCTGCCCCGTCGGCGGTGCAGTCGATGGCCAGGATGGCGGCCGAGCGACGCACGATGCGGGTCAGTTCTTCGACGCTGTAGAACTCCAGGCGCTGGACGATGCCGAAGCGGTCGCGCAGCGGCGCGGTCAGCAGACCGGCGCGTGTGGTGGCGCCGATCAGGGTGAACGGCGGCAGATCGATCTTGATCGAGCGCGCCGCAGGGCCCTCGCCGATCATGATGTCGATCTGGAAATCTTCCATCGCCGGATACAGCACTTCCTCCACCACCGGCGACAGGCGATGGATTTCGTCGATGAACAGCACATCGTGCGGCTGCAGATTGGTCAGCAGCGCGGCCAGATCGCCGGCCTTTTCGATCACCGGGCCGGAGGTCACGCGCAGGGCCACGCCCAGTTCGTTGGCGATGACATGGCTGAGGGTGGTCTTGCCCAGGCCGGGCGGGCCGAAGATCAGCACGTGGTCCAGCGCATCGCCACGACCCTTGGCGGCCTGGATGTAGATATCCATCTGCTCGCGCACCGGCACCTGGCCGAGGTAGTCGGCAAGTCGCTTCGGTCGGATGCTGGCGTCGGCGGCGTCATCCTCGCGGGTGGCGCCGGCGCCGATGATGCGGTCGTCGGTCATGTGCTGATTATGCGGCAAAAACGGGGGGATTCGGCCGGGCTGCGCCCGGCACCCGCGTAGGCCAAAGCAACGGCAACAGCCGAAGCAAGAGCAGAAGCCGCTTTCCCGAGGGATGGCGGGGAGGGTCCGGTTGCGGGGGACGCTGCAAGTACGTCCATGTAAGCTCGGTCGCGCCATCCATGGCGCTCACGCCCCCGCAACCGGACCCATCCCGCCTTCGACAGATCTGCGCAATCTGTCGGAATGAAATGGCCTGCTCTTGGTGGGTGTCGACCTTGGTCGACACGGTAGATCCACGCCATGCGTGGATGGAACCGGATGACACGAACATGGGGTCAGAGCCCTTTTCCCGTGGAAAAGGGATCCGACCCCGTGCGGTCAGATCTCCACCTGCGCGCCCAGCTCTACCAGACGGTTGCCCGGAATGCGGAAGAAGCCCGTCGCCGGGGCGGCGTTCCTGTGCATCAGCGCGAACAGCTTGTCGCGCCAGATCGGCATGCCACGGTTGGCGGTGGCGACGATGGTTTCGCGGCTGGCAAAGAAGGTGGTGTCCATCGGGTCGAAGTAGATGCCGCCGTGGTCGCACGAGCGCATCAGCGCCAGTGGGACGTCGGGGGTCTCCATGAAGCCGAAACGCACGTAGACCCGGTAGAACTCATCGCCCACCGATTCGATCTTGAGGCGCTGCCCCTCCGCTGCGTACGGCACCGGCAGGGTCACCACATGCAGGAACACATTGCGCTCGTGCAGCACCTTGTTGTGCTTGAGGTTGTGCATCAGCGCATGCGGGGCCACGGTCGGGTCGGCGGTGAGGAACACTGCGGTGCCCGGTACGCGTACCGGCGGCGCCAGCATCAGCCCCGGTAGGAAGGTGTCGATGCGGATGCCGTCCTTGCGGATCTCATCGCGCAGCAGTTCGCGGCCACGACGCCAAGTGCGCATCATGGTGAACAGGAAGATGCCCAGCACCACCGGGAACCAGGCGCCCTGCAGCAGCTTGGCGCCGTTGGCGATGACAAAGCCCAGATCAATGACGAAGAACACCACGCACAGCGGCAGGATCCAGTTGCGTGCCTTCGGCCACAGCGAACGTGCGACCAGGGCCAGCAGCAGGGTGTCGATCAGCATGGTGGCCGACACCGAGATGCCGTAGGCCACGGCCAGGTTGGACGAGCTGCGGAAGGCCAGCACCAGGCCGATCACCATCACCGCGATGCCCCAGTTGATGCCGGGGATGTAGATCTGGCCGATGGTGTCGTGCGAGGTGTGCTTGATGCGCATGCGCGGGATGTAACCCAGCTGCATGGCCTGGCGCGAGACCGAGAACGCACCGGTGATGACCGACTGCGAGGCGATCACTGCGGCCATCGTGGCCAGTACGATCATCGGGTACAGCGCCCACGACGGTACCGCCTCGAAGAACGGGTTCTTCACCGCCTCGGGATGGTTGAGCACCAGCGCGCCCTGCCCCAGGTAGTTCAGCACCAGGCACGGCAGCACGAAGAAGTACCAGGCGTGGCGGATCGGCTTGGCACCGAAGTGACCCATGTCGGCATACAGCGCCTCGCCACCGGTCACCGCCAGCACCACCGCGCCGAGGATGAAGATGCTGTGCCAGCCGTGTTCCATGAAGAAGCGGATCGCCCACCACGGGTTGAATGCTTTCAGCACTTCCGGCGCATCGACGATGTTGTAGATGCCGATCGCCGCCAGCGAAATGAACCAGATCGAGGTGATGGGGCCGAACAGCTTGCCGATCTTCTCGGTGCCAAAGCGCTGCACCGCGAACACCGCCAGCAGCACCACCACCGTGATCGGCACGATGAAGGCATGCAGCCCGGGGGCGGCCACCTCCAGGCCTTCGACCGCGCCCAGCACCGATATCGCTGGCGTGATCACGCCGTCGCCGAAGAACAACGAGGCGCCGAAGATGCCGAGGATGCCGACCACGTACGCCGAGCGTGACCCGTTGCGCAGCGTGCGCTGGGTCAGCGCCATCAGCGCCATGATGCCGCCCTCGCCGTCATTGTCGGCGCGCATGATGATGGTCACGTACTTCAGGGTGACCACGATGTTCAGCGCCCAGAACGCCAGCGACAGCACGCCCAGCACGGTGTCGTGGTCGCTGGTAAGCCCGTAGTGGGGCGAGAACGCCTCCTTCAGGGTGTACAGCGGGCTGGTACCGATATCGCCGAAGACCACGCCGATCGCACCGATGATCAGCGCCAGCCCCCCGGCGGGGGGAGCGTGACCATGGCCGCCATGGGCGGCGGTGTGCGGGGTTTGACTGCTGGACATGGGGCTCCTGGCGAAGCTCAGGGTGTAATTGGAAGGGAAACGGAGCGGCTCAGCGCAGCGCCGATTGCAGGGCCTTGCGGATGACCATGGCCACTTCATCGCCCTCGTTGAAGGCTTCGCGCGCCATCCGCGCCGCCTCGGTCGGCTTGTAGCCCAGCTGCTGCAGCGCCACGGTGGCATCGGACAGCGGATCGGCCGGGGCCGGGCCACTGCCGGTCGGCAGTGCGCCACCGGCGCCGAACTGCGCCGCGCGGTCACGCAGTTCCAGCACCATGCGCTCGGCGGTCTTCTTGCCGATACCCGGGATGCGGGTCAGCGCGGTGATGTCACCGGCCTGGACCATGCGTGCGAATTCTTCGACGGTGACGCCGGACAGCACGGCCAGCGCGATCTTCGCGCCAATGCCGCTGACCCTCTGCACGTCGCGGAACAGGCGGCGCTCGCCCTCGCGCAGGAAGCCGTACAGCGAGACGCTGTCTTCCTTCTGCGAATAATGGGTGTACAGCGTGACCTCACGGCCCAGCTCGGGCAGGTCGTAGAAGGTGCTCATCGGCGCCTCCAGCTCGTAGCCCACCCCGTTGACGTCCACCACCAGCCACGGCGGCGCCTTGTAGGCGACGATTCCGCGCAGTCGACCGATCATTGCGTGCAGCTCCTCATTTGCGACCCCACGCCTGGCGGGCAGTCAGCCCCAGACGGTTAGCCGTTGCCCTTACGTGGGCATGGGTGATGGCCACGGCCAACGCGTCGGCCGCGTCGGCCTGCAGCTTGGTTTTCAGGTTGAGCATGAGCCCGACCATGTGTTGAACCTGTTGCTTTTCGGCGCCGCCACGACCGACCACCGCCAGCTTGATCTCGCTGGCGGCGTATTCGTGCACCGGCAGGTCGCGCAGCACCACCGCCGAAATCGCCGCGCCACGGGCCTGGCCCAGCTTCAGCGCCGAATCGGGGTTGCGCGCCATGAACACCTTTTCGATGGCCACTTCCTGCGGCTGGTACTCGTGGCACAGCTCGGCCAGGCCCAGCACCAGCAGCTTCATGCGCTGCGGGAAGTCATCTGCCCCAAGCAGCACCAGCGGCTGGTGATGCACGTGGCTGACCCGGCCGCTGGCATCGACATCGATGATGCCGACCCCGGTCCGTTGTGAACCCGGGTCGATGCCGAGAATACGGGTCATGCGGCACACACGCGGGCGCCGCTGATCCGGGAAGGACGCATGCGGCGGTGATGGCTGGAAACGTCTGGGGTCATCATGGTCCGCATTGTCCGCTCACCGGCCGCCAAAGGCGACCGGCGGAGCGTCCGTTCAGGCGTAGGCGTCCGCGCCGAGATCGGCGTTGGAGTAAACGTCCTGCACGTCGTCGAGGTCTTCCAGCATGTCCAGCAGCTTCTTGACCTGCAGGACGGTGTCGCCTTCAACCTTGATGTCGTTGTCGGCACGGAAGGTCAGCTCGGCATGGTCCGGCGTGCGGCCAGCGGCCTGCATCGCATCCTTGACCGCGTGGAAGCTGTCCGCGGCGGTGAGCACGTCGATCGCGCCATCCTCCGGGTAGACCACGATGTCATCGGCGCCGGCCTCGATGGCCGCTTCGGAGATGGCGTCCTCATCGGCGCCGGCAGCGTAATGCAGCACGCCCACGCGCTTGAACATGAAGCTGACCGAGCCTTCGGTGCCCATGTTGCCGCCGCACTTGCTGAACGCATGACGGACATCGGCCACGGTGCGCACGCGGTTGTCGGTCAGGCAATCGACGATGACGGCCACGCCACCAGGCGCGTAGCCCTCGTAGCGGATCTCTTCGTACTCGACGCCTTCCAGTTCACCGGTGGCCTTCTTGATGGCGCGCTCGATCACGTCCTTGGACATGTTCGCGGTCAACGCCTTGTCCACGGCCACACGCAGGCGCGGGTTGTTGTTGGGGTCGCCTCCACCGCCGCGCGCGGCGACGCCGATCTCACGGATGATCTTGGTGAAAATCTTGCCGCGCTTCGCGTCAGACGCGTTTTTGCGGTTCTCGATGGAGGGGCCTCTACCCATGGGTCTTTCCGTACGTGCGTTGATGGATAAGGCCGCGGATTCTACCTGATCGGGCCCGGTGACCGTGTCGAGGGCCGACAGGATGCGGCCGGGCATGGCGCCCCGGTAGCGCCGGGCCATGCCCGGCGAGCGCAGCGGCGCTGGGTGACATCGCTCAGGCTGCAGCGGCGTCGCGGCCATGGTCGAACTGGCCATGGCGGAGGAAATGCGCGGTCTGCCGCGCGGCATCGGGCGACACCACCAGGCCGCTGTGGCTGGTGCGCACCACGCAGTGGTCGGACAGGCCCGGCAGGCGGGTCTCGGCCAGCGCCACGGTGCCGTCGGAATCGTCATCCAGCGCCCCGAGCAGGCTGCCCAGCCCATGCGGCACCGAACCCGCGATCAGGCCGACCGCGGCCTTGCCCTGCCAGTCCGGCAGCCCATCCAGCAACAGTTCGCTGCTGCGGCCCAGGGCCAGGCCCCACCCGTGTTCGGACAACGAGCGCGCGGTGCCACTGCCCCGCAGTGGCGAACCCAGGCAGACCACGCGCTGCACGGGCAGCTGCGGCTGCCGGCGCAGGGCTTCCAGCGCCAGCAGACCGCCAAGGCTGTGCCCGACCAGCGACAGCGGGCCTGCATCAGCCAGCCGCTCCAGCAACTGCGGGACGGCTACATCGGGGCCGCCGAATACGGACGAGTAGCCAAAGGTATGGACCTGAAAGCCACGCGCGCGCAGGCGCCAGGCCAGCGGCCCGACCCAGGCACGGGCATTCCAGATGCCATGCAACAACAGAACGGGGGGAGTCATGTGCAACAGCCTGGCGGTCAGCGGGGCGGAACTACGGTGATTGAACAGAAGCCAGGGGCAAGCGGCGGTGAACGGCTTCAGGCCGGATGCGGCAGACGGCGCAGGATGAACTCAAGATCGTTGGTATCGCCCACCGGGAACAGGTACTCGCCGGCCTTTTCAAAACCATACCGGGCGTAGAAGCGCTGGGCCCCGAAGTTCTCTGACCACACGCCCAGCCACAGTGTGCGCGGGCCGTCGTGCTCCAGCCAGGCCAGCGCGGTTTCAAGCAGGCGGCTGCCCCAGCCGCAGCTCTGCTGCGTCTTCACCAGATACAGGCGCTTGAGTTCGCCGTCACCGGGCTTCACGTCCGGATGCGGCAGCCCACAGGGGCCGGCGGCGGCATGGCCGACCGCCTCCCCATCCAGCTCCAGCAGCCATACCGCGTAATCGGGGTGGCCCAAGATCGTGCGCTGGCGCTCGACCGTGTAGGACGCGTCGATGAAGTCCTGCAGATCCTGCGGCGGATACAGATGGCCGAAGGTTTCGGTGAACGTGCGCGCGGCCAGCGCCGACAGGGTCGGCGCGTCGTCCACAGTGGCGCGGCGGATCGAATACATGGGTCGAGTTGACGTCAGGACAACGGTTCGGGTCAAGCCCGCTCCGTCGGTTCCTTGCCGTCTTCTTCCTCTTCCTCTTCTTCTTCGTATTCCTCGTCGTCCTCTTCTTCCTCGCCTTCTTCCTCTTCTTCGCCTTCCTCGTCCTCGTCGTACTCTTCCTCTTCGTCGTCTTCGTAATCCTCGACGCCGAAGTCTTCACCGTCCCAGCGACCTTCGCCGTCGGCGACGAAGGTCAGGGCCATAGCCGACGGGTTGGTACCGACGCGGACCAGCCAACCACCGAAGACACGTGCACGCTCGGTGACCAGGTTGGCCTCGGAGCCTTCATTGCCCAGCTTTTCCCACTCCAGCGAAAACGCAAACTCGGTCATTGCCTGGATCTCCTGATCAGTTTTTCTTGGGGCGAACCTGGATGTGAACTTCGGCCAGCTGCTCGTCCACGATCGGCGACGGCGCGTCGGTCATCAGATCCTGTGCACCGGTGGTCTTCGGGAACGGGATGACGTCGCGGATCGACTCGGTGCCGGCCATCAGCGCGGCGATGCGGTCGATACCGAAGGCGATGCCACCGTGCGGCGGCGCGCCGTAGTTCAGCGCGTCGAGCAGGAAGCCGAACTTGGCACGGGCTTCTTCGGCACCGATGCCGAGCAGCTCGAACACCGCGCTCTGCATGTCGGGGCGGTGGATACGGATCGAACCGCCGCCGATTTCATTGCCGTTGAGCACCATGTCGTAGCCGCGCGAAACGGCCGTCTTGGCGTGCGCGCGCAGATCGGCGATGTCGTCCACGGCCGGCGCGGTGAAGGGGTGATGCAGGGCGACGTAGCGCTGCGCTTCCTCGTCCCACTCGAACATCGGGAAGTCGGTGACCCACAGCGGCGCCCAGCTGTCGGCGACCAGGCCGAAGTCCTTGCCGGCCTTCAGGCGCAGCGCGCCCATGAAGTCGGACACCTTGTTGTAGCCGCCGGCACCGAAGAACACGATGTCGCCGTTGCCGGCGCCGACGTGGGCGACCAGCGCAGCGAAGCCTTCTTCGCTGAAGAACTTCTGGATCGGCGAGCTGATTTCACCGTTCTCGCCGACCTTGATGTAGGCCAGGCCCTTCGCACCGTACTTGGCGGCGTGCGCGGCGTACTCATCGATCTGCTTGCGCGACAGGCTGGCACCACCCGGGATGCGCAGCGCAGCGACGCGGCCATCGGCATCGTTGGCAGCCGCGGTGAACACCGGGAATTCGCTGGTCTTGACCAGCTCGGCCACGTCCACCAGTTCCAGCGCGATGCGCAGGTCCGGCTTGTCCGAACCGTAGCGACGCATCGCTTCGGCCCAGGTCATGCGCGGGAAGCTGGCCTCCAGCTCGACGTCGACCACTTCCTTGAAGATGCCGCGGATCATGTCTTCGACGAAGTCCTGCACGTCGCGCTCGCGGACGAAGGCGAACTCCATGTCCAGCTGGGTGAATTCCAGCTGGCGGTCGGCACGCAGGGCCTCGTCGCGGAAGCAGCGCGCGATCTGGTAGTAGCGGTCGAAGCCGGCCACCATCAGGATCTGCTTGAACAGCTGCGGGCTCTGCGGCAGGGCGTAGAACTCGCCCGGGTGCATGCGCGCCGGCACCAGGAAGTCGCGCGCGCCTTCCGGGGTGGCCTTGGTCAGGATCGGCGTTTCGATGTCCTGGAAGCCCTTTTCGTCCAGGTGGCGGCGCAGGGCCTGCACCAGCTTGATGCGGGTGCGCTGCATGCGCTGCATTTCCGGACGGCGCAGGTCCAGGTAGCGGTACTTCAGGCGGGTTTCTTCGCCCGGGTTCTCGTGCGCGTGGAACGGCAGCGGTGCGGCCTTGTTCAGCACGGTGATGGCGGTGGCGATCACTTCCACCTTGCCCGTGCGCAGCTTGTCGTTGACCGCGTGGCGGGCGCGCACCACGCCTTCCACCTGCAGCACGTCCTCATAGCCCAGGCTGGCGGCCACGGCAAACACTTCGGCGTTGTCGAGCTCCACCGTCACCTGCACGATGCCTTCATGATCGCGGAGATCGATGAAGCAGACGCCGCCCTGGTTACGGGCCACGTCGGTCCAGCCGGCGAGGGTGACAGTCTGGCCAATCAGGGTCTCATCGACCAGGCCGCAGAAGTGGGTACGCATGGGGGGAAAGCTCCGCTGGAGAACGCCGGCGCCTGATGGGGGCCGGAAAGCCTCTTATTCTGCGGCCGAGGCCCCGGCCGGGGCAAATGCAGACGGTCACGCGGGCTTGATCGCCCCGGTCCTTATAGTCGCGCACCTACTCCCGTATGGGGATGTCGCCATGAAACCGCAGTCCTTGGCCAGCCTGGCCGTGATCCTCGGTACCTTTACCGCGCTCGCCCTGCCCTCCGCCCCTGCCGCCGCGCAGGACGGGGTGGTCCGCTGCGAGAGCCAGAACAACCGCGAACGTGTCTGCAACACCGGTTGGCGCGACGCCCAGCTGGTCCGCCAACTGTCCGGCTCGGCCTGCGTGGAGGGCCGCACGTGGGGCACCCGCAATGGCAGCATCTGGGTCAACAACGGCTGCCGCGCCGAATTCACCCAGGGACGAGGCGGCTGGGGTGGCGGCAACGGCGGCGGATGGGGTGGTGGCAACGGCAACGGCAACGGTGGCACCGTGCGCTGCGAAAGCCAGGACAACCGCGAACGCAGCTGCCCGGTCGGCTGGCGCAACGCGCGCGTGGTCCGGCAGATATCCGGCACCCAATGCGTGGAAGGCCAGAACTGGGGCGTGCGCAATGGCGCCATCTGGGTCAACCGCGGCTGCCGCGCCGAGTTCGCCGAAGCCCGTGGTGGCTGGGGCGGCGGCAATGGCGGGGGCAATGGCGGCGGCTGGGGTGGCGGCAACAGCAACTACACCGTGACCTGCAGCAG
>NZ_QAIJ01000202.1:8491-10010 GCF_003060985.1 Stenotrophomonas sp. HMWF023 | reverse complement strand
TGGGAGATCCTGGCGCTGAAGCAGCAGCTGGCCGACGCCCAGGAGGGCAAGCGTTTCCTGCTGCAGGGTGGCGACTGCGCGGAGAATTTCAGCGACTGCGAATCGGGCACGATTTCCAACCGGTTGAAGGTGCTGCTGCAGATGAGCCTGGTGCTGGTGCACGGCCTGCGTCAGCCGGTGATCCGCGTCGGCCGTTTTGCCGGGCAGTACGCCAAGCCGCGCTCGACCGATACCGAAACCCGCGATGGTGTGACCCTGCCCAGCTACCGTGGCGATGTCATCAATGCGCCGGCCTTCACCGAAGCGGCGCGGCTGCCCGATCCGAAGCGGATGCTGCAGGCCCACGCGCATTCGGCGATGACGATGAACTTTGTGCGGGCGCTGATCGATGGCGGCTTCGCCGACCTGCACCATCCCGAATACTGGAACCTGGAATGGGTAAGCCATTCGCCGTTGGCCGCCGACTACCAGAAGATGGTCGCCTCGATCGGCGATGCCGTGCACTTCATGGAGACCCTGGCCGGGGCCCGCGTGCACAACCTCAACCGCATCGATTTCTACACCTCGCATGAAGCGCTGCTGCTGCCCTACGAGCAGGCGCTGACCCGGCAGGTGCCGCGCCAGCAGGGCTGGTTGAACCTGAGCACGCACTATCCGTGGATCGGCATGCGTACCGCCGCGCTGGATGGCGCACACGTGGAGTACCTGCGTGGCGTGCGCAATCCGATCGCGATCAAGGTGGGCCCGTCGGTGACGCCGGACCAGCTGCTGCGCCTGATCGATGTGCTCAATCCGGATGACGAGCCGGGCCGCCTGAGCTTCATCCACCGCATGGGTGCGACGCAGATCGCGCAGAAGCTGCCGCCGCTGCTGGATGCGGTCAAGCGCGATGGTCGCCGCGTGCTGTGGGTGTGCGATGCGATGCACGGCAATACCGAGAGCACCGCCAACGGCTTCAAGACGCGGCGCTTCGACAATGTACGTGGTGAGGTCGAGATGTCGTTCGACCTGCACGCGGCTGCCGGTACGCGTCTGGGTGGCGTGCATCTGGAGCTGACCGGTGAGGATGTGACCGAATGCACCGGCGGTGCGCGCGAGTTGACCGAGCGTGACCTGGAGCGTGCGTATCGTTCGACCGTCGATCCGCGATTGAACTACGAGCAGTCGCTGGAGATCGCGATGGCGATCGTGCGCAAGCAGGAGCAGGTGCGGTAAAAGGTATTTCGGCAGGGCTTGCAGCCCTGCACCTGCTGAATCAACGTCAACGTCAAATGCGGGCATTCCGTGGGATGGCGGGACGGTGTGGGTAGTCAGGACACGCCGTAAACCCATCCATGGGGGCTCGATGGCGCCATCCATGGCGCCAACGGTCCTGCCTACCCACACCGTCCCACCTCTGACAGATTTCCGCGGCTGTTGGATCCACGCCATGCGTGGATGACTCCATCGGAATCGACTATTTCGATATCGGAACGAATTGAGCCGAGCATGGCTCGGCTCTACAGAAATGCCGGCAGAT
>NZ_QAIJ01000202.1:370-8481 GCF_003060985.1 Stenotrophomonas sp. HMWF023 | reverse complement strand
CGGTTGCGGGAGTGTCCGCGGCATGGATGCCGCGGCCAAGCCCCCAGGGATGGGTTTACGGCGTCTCCCGCAACCGGACCCACCCCGCCATCCCGCAGGAAATCCGCTTCTGCTTCGGCTGTTGCTGTTGCTGTTGCTCCAGCTTGCAGCAGGTGCAGGGCTGCAAGCCCTGCCGACCAACACCCTCCTTACGAACGACTGACGTGACGCTCATGTGATATGCGCGAGGCTGTCCGCTTGGTGTTCGAGTGGAGGTGACAACGGTGCACTGGGAAAGCGCACAGGCCTATGCATGGCCGTTGGGATTGGCAGTGTTGGTGGGTGGCATCGGCGCGTGGTTGATCCTGTGGATCTACCATCGGCTGAAAGGACGTGATCGTCGCCGCGCGCGCATCGGTCGTGTGCTCGGGCTGCCGATGGCCACCGCATGGCCGTTGCTGCTGCTGATTCCCGCGCTGCAGTCCACGCCATTGCCGGAACATACGCTCGATCAGTTGCTGCGCGTGCTGCACATCGCCCTGACCGCCTGCTTCATCTGGCTGCTGGTGCGCGGCGTTGCTGCGGGCGAGCGCGCGATCCTGCGCAGCCATCCCATCGATGTCTCGGACAACCTCGAAGCGCGCCGCATCCAGACCCAGACGCGGGTGCTCAGCCGCGTGCTGATGGGCGGCATCATCGTGCTCGGTGCTTCGCTGGTGCTGCTGACCTTCCCGATGGTGCAGAAGATCGGTACGGCGCTGCTGGCTTCTGCGGGCCTGATCGGCCTGGTGGCGGGTATCGCCGCCAAACCGGTGTTCGGCAACCTGATCGCCGGCCTGCAGATCGCGGTGACCCAGCCGATCCGGCTCGATGACGTGGTGATCGTCGAGGGCGAATGGGGGCGCGTTGAGGAAATCGGCAGCAGCTATGTGGTGGTGCGGATCTGGGATGAGCGGCGGATGGTGGTGCCGCTGACATGGTTCATCGAGCATCCGTTCCAGAACTGGACGCGACGCAGTGCCGACCTGCTGGGTACGGCGTTCCTGTGGCTGGACTACCGTGCGCCGATCGCGGCGATACGTGCCGAGCTGGAACGCATCTGCCAGGGCCAACCGCTGTGGGATGGACGGGTGTGCGTGACCCAGGTGACCGAGACCAGCGAGCGCGCGATCCAGGTGCGTCTGCTGGTCAGTGCGCGCAGTTCCGGTGATGCCTTCGACCTGCGCTGCCTGGTGCGTGAACGCATGCTGGATTTCCTCGCGCGCGAGCATCCGCAATCGCTGCCGCAGGTACGCGCGCGCCTGCAGCGGGACGATGAGCTGGATATGCCGCGGATGCGGCGTGCAGGCAGCGCCGATGTGCGCTCGCCGGGTGCGGAGGATGGTGAGGCGGCCATCGCGCCGGTGGAGCCGGGCCCAGAACGGTAGCGCCGGGCCATGCCCGGCGAGCGCAGCGGTGACCCTCAGGCCGCCGGGCATGGCCCGGCGCTACCAAGAGCCAGCTCAGGGATCGTCGGATTCGATCAACGTGTCGGTATCGAAGTGCGGCGGACGCCTGGCGCGCGTGCGCTGCTCATACGCGTAGGCCATCTCGATCAACTTCGGTTCGCTCCAGGCCGTGCCCATGAACAGCAGCCCTGCCGGCAGGCCATCGATCTGTCCCATCGGCACGCTCAGGCTGGGGTAGCCGGCGACGGCGGCGACACTGTAGCTCTCGCCGGGGAAGTCATCGCCCGTGCTGCGCAGGGGCCAGGCCACGCCGGTTGTCGGTGCGACCAGCGCATCCAGCTTCTGCGATGCCAACACGGCGTCGATGCCTTCCGGGCCCGCCAGTCGCCGTGCATCGCTGCGCGCGCGGATGTACACGGGATCGCCCAGGCCGGGGGTCGCCTCGGCCTCCTGCAGCAGCTCCTGGCCGAACAGACCCAGTTCCTGGCCCTTGTGTGCCTCGTTGAAGGCGATCAGCCCGGCCAGGCTGCGCAGTGGCGCCTGGTAGGTGTTGAGGTAGCGCTCCAGTCCCGCCTTGAATTCGTACAGCAGGACGATGCGCTCGGCATCGGCCCAGGCGCCCTGGTTGGGCAGTTCCACCGGCACCACCACGGCGCCGGCGCGGCGCAGTTCGGCGACCGCCTGCTCAACCAGCGGCGGCATCCCGCGATACTTCAGCAGTGGTGTCTGCAGCAGGCCGATGCGCTTGCCGCGCAGTCCCTGCGGATCCAGTCGTGCGGTGTAGTCGTAGACCGCGCGGCCGGGCATGGTCGCGGTTGCGGGGTCGGCATCATCGCGGCCGGCGATGGCGGTCAGCACGGCGGCGGCGTCGGCGACGCTGCGGGTCATCGGGCCCGCAGTGTCCTGGCTGAAAGAGATCGGGATGATGCCTTCGCGGCTGACCAGGCCGACGGTCGGTTTCAGGCCGACCACGCCGTTGATCGCCGCGGGGCAGACGATGCTGCCATCGGTTTCGGTGCCGATGGCCACGCTGGCCAGGTTGGCGGCCACGGCCACCGCGCTGCCGCTGCTGGAGCCACAGGGCGAATGACTGAGGCGGTAGGGATTGCGGGTCTGGCCGCCGCGCGCGCTCCAGCCGGAGATGGAGTCGTTGCCACGGAAGTTGGCCCACTCGCTGAGGTTGGTCTTGCCCAGCACCACCGCGCCCGCTTCGCGCAGGCGTCGGACCAGGTAGGCATCATCGGGGCGGAAGCCCTGCAGGGCGAGCGAGCCGGCACTGGTGGCCATTGGCGCGGCATTGATGTTGTCCTTCAGCAGGATCGGGATGCCATGCAGCGGTCCGCGCAGGCGGCCGTTACGGCGCTCGCGATCACGCTCGGCGGCTTCCTTCAGGGCATCCGGATTGAGTTCGATCACCGCGCGCAGGCGCGGGCCGGCGCGGTCCAGTGTGGCGATGCGCTTGAGGTAGGCGTGGGTGAGGGTGGTGCTGTCCAGTTCACCGGCGACCATGCGTGCCTGCAGGTCGGAGACTTCGGTCTCGGCGTAGGCGAAGGGCACGTTGCTGCTGCCCGGTTCGGCGGCGTGGGCGCTGGACGTGGCCGGGCTGCAGCCAGCAGCAAACACCGCAGGCAATACGGCGATCAGACAGGACAGGAGGGGCGGCAAGGACAGGCGCATGGGGCAGCTTCGACGGCTCCGATCCCCAGTGTAGCGGCTGCTCAGCGGCGGCGCTTGCGCAGGTCGCGCGCCAGCACGTAGACGACGATCAGGTTGATCGCCAGCACGGTCCACGAGGCCCAGCCGGGATGGCGGACGATCGCGTAGATATCGAAGGGCAGGTAGATGGAGGCGGTCAGGCAGCCCAGCCAGGAGGCCCATGCCTTGGCTTTCCACAAACCCCAGGCTTCGACCAGGTGCAGCAGGCCGTAGCCGATCATCGCCGCCGCGGCCAGGTGCACCGCGTCGGGACTGATTGCATTCAACAGCGAGGGCAGGGTGCCGTGATCCGGGTCCAGGCTGAAACGCCGGATCAGGGCATTGACGCCGTCGCGAAGCGGCTGCGGACCGAGGATTTCCAGTCCGGTAGCCGCCAACAACGCCAGCATCGCCTTGCTCGCTTCGAGCAAGGCGATGACGTGGAGGCCCGGATGCCGATGCGGATCCGGGTTGTAGCCGTTCTGGCTCACAGTTGCTGGATCAGCCGCCGCGCGAAGACTTCTTGCGGTCGCTTTCGGTCAGACCCTTCTTGCGCAGACGGATTTCCTTCGGGGTGATCTCGACCAGTTCGTCGTCCTCGATGAAGTCCAGGGCCTGCTCCAGCGAGTACTTGATCGCCGGGGTCAGCTGGATCGCATCGTCCTTGCCCGAAGCGCGCATGTTGGTCAGCGGCTTGGTCTTGATGGCGTTGACGGTCAGATCGTTGTCCTTGGAGTGGATACCGATCAGCTGGCCTTCGTACACATTGTCGCCTTCAGCAGCGAACAGCTTGCCGCGTTCCTGCAGCGGGCCAAGCGAGTACGCCGGGGTGGCACCCGGGGCATTGGCGATCATTACGCCGTTCTGGCGCTTGGCGATCGCGCCCTGTTCCTTCGGACCGTAATGGTCGAACACGTGGAACAGCAGGCCCGAACCCTGGGTGAGGGTCTTGAACTCGTTCTGGAAACCGATCAGGCCACGGGCCGGGATCTGATATTCCAGGCGCACACGGCCCTTGCCGTCCGATTCCATGTTCTTCAGCTGGCCCTTGCGGGAGCCCAGCTTTTCCATCACGCCGCCCTGGTGCACTTCTTCAATGTCCACCACCAACTGTTCGATCGGCTCCATGGCCTGGCCGTCGATCTGCTTGATGATCACTTCCGGGCGCGACACGGCCAGCTCGTAGCCTTCGCGACGCATGTTCTCGATCAGCACCGACAGGTGCAGTTCGCCACGGCCGGAGACCAGGAACTTGTCGGCGTCTTCCAGCTGTTCGACCTTCAGGGCCACGTTGTGGACCTGCTCGCGGTCCAGGCGGTCCTTGATCTGGCGGCTGGTCAGGAACTTGCCACCGGACAGGTCCTTGTTGCCGGCGAACGGCGAGTTGTTGACCTGGAAGGTCATCGAGATCGTCGGTTCATCGACGGTCAGCGCCGGCAGTGCTTCCGGGGTATCCGGGTGGCACAGGGTGTCGGAAATGGTCAGCTCGGCAATGCCGGAGATGGCGACGATGTCGCCGGCCTCGGCGGTGTCCTGCTCGATGCGCTCCAGGCCCAGGAAGCCCAGCACCTGTGCGACCTTGCCGTTGCGCTTCTTGCCTTCACGGTCGATCACCGCGACCTGCATGCCCTTCTTCAGGGTGCCGCGCTGGATGCGGCCGATGCCGATCACGCCCACGAAGTTGTTGTAGTCCAGCTGGCTGATGCGCATCTGGAACGGACCTTCCGGGTCCACTTCCGGCCGCGGCGCGTGCTGCATGATCGCTTCGTACAGCGCGGTCATGTCACCGTCGCGCACGCTGTCTTCCAGGCCGGCGTAGCCGTTCAGGGCCGAGGCGTAGACGATCGGGAAGTCGAGCTGCTCATTGGTGGCGCCGAGCTTGTCGAACAGGTCGAAGACCTGGTCGATCACCCACTCCGGACGCGAGCCCGGACGGTCGACCTTGTTGACCACGACGATCGGCTTGAAGCCCATCGCGAAGGCCTTCTGGGTGACGAAGCGGGTCTGCGGCATCGGGCCGTCCATCGCGTCGACCAGGATCAGCACGGTGTCGACCATCGACAGCACGCGCTCGACCTCGCCGCCGAAGTCGGCGTGTCCGGGGGTGTCGACGATGTTGATCCGGTTCTTGATACCGGTCTTCTTGTCTTCCCAGGTGATGGCCGTGTTCTTGGCCAGGATGGTGATGCCGCGTTCCTTTTCCTGGTCGTTGCTGTCCATCACGCGCTCGGCGAGGACGGTACGCTCGGACAGGGTGCCGGACTGCTTCAGCAGCTGGTCGACCAGGGTGGTCTTGCCATGGTCGACGTGGGCGACGATGGCGATGTTGCGAAGATTTTCGATGGACATACGAAAGGGGGCCAGTCGGCGCCGGATTTGGAAAAAGAAGTCCAACATTATACGTCGAACTTGACGATTGGCGAAAACCTGGATTTCAGACCTGCTGAGGTCCCCATTCAGGATGCCGCCCCGGCGCTGCCCATCCGCAGGCTGAAGACCCTGCCTGCGCCCATGGTCGAAGCTGCCCGGGCCACGGGGGAGGTGTATCCTTATGGGGCTGATTACACACCCCGCATCCCAAGGATCTGCATGTCCCTCATCGCCACTTTCGACACCACCCAGGGCCCGATCAAGGTCGAGCTGTTCGCCGACAAGGCGCCGCTGACGGTCGCCAACTTCGTGAACCTGGTCAAGCGCGGCTTCTATGATGGCCTGATCTTCCACCGCGTGATCCCCGATTTCATGATCCAGGGCGGCTGCCCGCAGGGTCGTGGCACCGGCGGCCCGGGCTACAAGTTCGAAGACGAGAAGAATGGTGTGAAGCACCAGATCGGCTCGCTGTCGATGGCCAACGCCGGCCCGAACACCAATGGCAGCCAGTTCTTCATCACCCACATCAAGACCGATTGGCTGGACGGCAAGCACACCGTGTTCGGCCAGGTGCTGGAAGGCCAGGCGATCGTCGATTCGGTCAAGCAGGGCGACGTGATCCATTCGATCACCCTGGAAGGCGACACCGACGCTCTGCTCGCCGCCCAGGCTGAGCGCGTGGGTGAGTGGAACAAGCTCATTCCCGCCTGATCCAATACCCGGACGGCCCCCTGCGAAGGGGGCCGTTTCCATGTTGCGGCCGCCCCGCCAGGCCCATCCCCGCCCGCGCGGCCATCTTCTACAACGCTACTTAGCTTCTTAGCAGAGGAAATCCCCATGAAAGCACCTGTTCGTGTTGCCGTGACCGGCGCCGCCGGCCAGATCGGCTACGCCCTGCTGTTCCGTATCGCCTCCGGTGAAATGCTGGGCAAGGACCAGCCGGTCATCCTGCAGCTGCTGGAGCTGCCGGTCGACAAGGCCCAGGCCGCCCTGAAGGGCGTGATGATGGAGCTGGAAGACTGCGCGTTCCCGCTGCTGGCCGGCATGGTCGGCACCGACGACGCCGAAGTCGCCTTCAAGGATGCAGACATCGCCCTGCTGGTCGGCGCGCGTCCGCGCGGCCCGGGCATGGAGCGCAAGGATCTGCTGCTGGAAAACGCGAAGATCTTCACCGCCCAGGGCGCCGCGCTGAACAAGGTCGCCAAGCGTGACGTGAAGGTGCTGGTGGTTGGCAACCCGGCCAACACCAACGCCTACATCGCGATGAAGTCGGCACCGGATCTGAACCCGCGCAACTTCACCGCCATGCTGCGCCTGGACCACAACCGTGCGCTGAGCCAGCTGTCGACCAAGCTCGGCAAGCCGGTCGCCGGCATGGAGAAGCTGGTGGTGTGGGGCAACCACAGCCCGACCATGTACCCGGACTACCGCTTCGCCACCGCCGATGGTGCGTCGATCGCCGATGCGATCAACGACCAGGAGTGGAACGCCAACACCTTCATCCCGACCGTCGGCAAGCGCGGCGCGGCGATCATCGAAGCCCGTGGCTCGTCCTCGGCTGCTTCGGCCGCCAACGCAGCGATCGATCACGTGCGTGACTGGGTGCTGGGCAGCAACGGCAAGTGGGTCACCATGGGCGTGCCGTCCGACGGTTCCTACGGCATTCCGGAAGGCGTGATCTTCGGCTTCGCGGTCACCACCGAGAACGGCGAGTACACCCTGGTCAAGGATCTGCCGGTCGACGACTTCAGCCAGAAGTACATCGACAAGACCCTGGCCGAGCTGGAAGAAGAGCGCGCCGGCGTCGCCCACCTGCTGGGTTGATGCGATCTGTGCCGGCAGTCTGCCGGCACGTTTTGCATCGTAGGTACCGGCCGTTGGCCGGTACGCAGAAAACGGGGAGGCTTCGGCTTCCCCGTTTTCGTATGGAGCACCTGGCAACGACATGATCCATCTGCATTACATCGACAACGCGCTGCTGGTGGCCGAGAAGCCTGCCGGCCTGCTGTCCGTGCCCGGCCGCTCTGTGGAGAACCAGGACTGCGTGGTCGCGCGGCTGCAGGTGGTGTATCCCGATGCGCTGACCGTGCATCGCCTGGACCAGGTCACCTCCGGCCTGCTGCTGCACGCGCGTGGCAAGGACATGCAGGTGGCGCTGTCAATGCAGTTCGAGCAGCGCCAAGTGGGCAAGCGCTATGAAGCCATCGTGCAGGGGCTGCTTGAAGGGGATGCGGGTGAAGTGGATCTGCCGCTGATCGTCGACTGGCCGAACCGCCCGAAGCAGATGGTCGACCACGAACGCGGCAAGCCGGCACTGACCCGGTGGCGCGTGCTGTCGCGTGACGTCTCGGCGCAACGCACGCGCGTTGAACTGGAACCGGTCACGGGCCGCAGCCACCAGTTGCGCCTGCACATGGCCAGCCTCGGTCATCCCATTGTCGGCGATGTGCTGTACGGCGCGGACGCCGCGCAGCGCGTGAACCTGCATGCACGGGGGCTGCGGTTCACCCATCCGGTGACGGGCGAGGCGCTCGCGTTCGAGTCTGCGACTCCGTTCTAGAAAGTAGGTGTATCGGCAGGGCTGCGCCCTGCACCTGCTACGAGCCGGAGCAACGTCAA
>NZ_QAIJ01000202.1:0-328 GCF_003060985.1 Stenotrophomonas sp. HMWF023 | reverse complement strand
ACACGCCGTAAACCCATCCATGGGGGCTCGATGGCGCCATCCATGGCGCCAACGGTCCTGCCAACCCACACCGCCCCGCCTTCGACAGATCTCCGGTGACGGATGGTCTATCCACGCTTTGCGTGGATCAAATCCATCGGAATCGAATATTTCGACAATTCATCGAAAAGCATCCACGCATGGCGTGGATCTACGTGTCGACCAAGGTCGACAGCTACCAACAGCAGCCCAACAGCAGCGGGAAATTGTCGGAGGCGGGGAGGGGGCAGATGGCGGGGGCGTGAGCGCCATGGATGGCGCGACCGAGCTTACAGGGACGTACTTGCAG
>NZ_QAIJ01000201.1:1590-4332 GCF_003060985.1 Stenotrophomonas sp. HMWF023 | reverse complement strand
GACCTGGACGGCGTGCAGCTGATGAGCACCGCCTTCGACCGCCTGCGCGAGCACAACTACACGCTGTGGAGCGTGGATGCCGGCAACGACGGCTTCAGTGGCTGGATGGCGCTGACCCGCGATGACGACGCCGTGCTGGCGCTGTGCTCGCTGCTGAACGTGGAAGTGCGGCTGGGCAGCGACCCGTTCTGAGATTCACCGGTAGCGCCGGGCCATGCCCGGCGGCTTCTCGCCGCGCTGCGCGCTCGCCGGGCATGGCCCGGCGCTACCCGTACCCGCCTACGGCCGGTACTGCGCCCTGGCGTTGGCGATCACCGCTTTCACCTGCACGCGATCCACGTGCCGGGAAATGGCCACCGCGCCCAGCGCGAGCGCCTGCGCACGCAGCTCGGCGGTGACATCGTAATGCGCGCCGCTGGCCTTGTTCTGGAAGGCCCGCGAGGGAATGCCGAGCTGCGCCGCCATCGCGTGCAGCTCGGCCAGGGTATCGGCCATCAGGTGCGCCCAGCGCTGACCGCGCCAGGGATGCACCGCGTCATCGACGTAGACCGACACCGCCGCCGCCTGATCAGGCCTGCGGCTTGCCGTCGGCGTCGGCGGCCGTAGCGGCCTCGGCGTCGGCAGCGCCTTCGGCGCCGGCAGTGTCCGCAGCCGCTTCATCGGCAGCGTCGCCTTCGGCGGCTGCGTCTTCAGCCTGCTCGCTGGCGAACTCGGCCACCAGCTTGTCCAGGTACTCCTCGGCCGTCTGGCCCGCTTCGGCGGCCAGGGTGTCGAGCAGCTTCTGCATCAGCTCGGAATATTCCAGGGTGACCTTGCGGCCTTCGGCTTCCTGCACGTTGGACAGGTGCTTGAGCATGGCCAGCATCGGCACCGGGTTGTCGGCGTTGCCCATGGTCTGGCCACCGATGGCCAGCAGCCACTCGCGGCCCTGCAGGCCGATGGCGGCCACGGCCTGGCCGTCCTCGTTGACCAGCACGGCATGGTTCTGCACCTGCTGCTGGGCGTTCAGACGGAGGAACGGACGCTTGGCCTGCTGCTTCTTGCGCTTGTCGCGCTTGGCCTTGGAGGACTGGGACATGGGGTGGGATCACCTGAAGTCGGAAAGACCGCCATTGTACTGGGTGCCGCGCTGCGCGCTCGCCGGGCCATGCCCGGCGGAAACCGCTCAGCGGTCAGAGCCCTTTCCTGCAGAAAGGGATCCGACCCCGGCCTGCCCCTGCGCAGCCTGCACGTCCGGATCCACGGTGGTCGCCGACAGGCCCACCTGCGGTCCGGCACCGGCCAGCGCGGCTTCCTCGGCGGCCTTGGTCATCACCACGATGCTGATGCGGCGGTTGATCGGATTCTGCGGGTCGGTCCTGTCGAACAGCACCGACGAAGACAGGCCGACCACGCGGGTGATCTTGCTGTCGTCCATGCCGCCATCGATCAGGGCGCGGCGCGCGGCATTGGCGCGGTCGGCGCTCAGTTCCCAGTTGCCGTAGCCGCGTGTGGCCGAATAGGCGGTGATGTCGGTGTGGCCGGTCAGGCTGATCCGGTTCGGCACGTGGTTCAGGTACTCGGCCAGCTCGTGCAGGATCTGCTGCGTGTACGGCTTCAGGGTGGCGCTGCCGAGGTCGAACATCGGCCGGTTCTGCTTGTCCACGATCTGGATGCGCAGGCCTTCCGGGGTCAGGTCCAGCAGCAGCTGGTCCTTGAACGGCTCCAGCGCCTGGCTGCGGCTGATCGCCTCCTGCAGCTCCTTCATCAACGCTTCCAGCTGCTGCTTGTCGCGCTGCTGTTCGTCCACCGGCTGCGGAATCGCCTTCTGCTGGTTCTGGAAGGGATCGTTGCTGTTGCCGCGCGAGACGTCGGTGGCGCCGCCCAGCTTGATCATCGAGGTGCTGGCACCGCCCGGCCCGGCCATGCCCGGCGCCGGCGTCGCGCTGGAGCCGACCAGCGGGCTGGGGTTGCGGAAGTACTCGGAAATGGCTGCGCGCTCAGGCTTGCTGGTGCTGGCCATCAGCCACAGCACCAGGAAGAAGGCCATCATCGCGGTCACGAAGTCGGCATAGGCCACCTTCCACGAACCGCCGTGGTGGGCGGCGTGGCCAGCCTTCTTGACCCGGCGGACGATGACGGTGGGCTTGGTCTCGGCCATGGCTTACTTGACCGTCTTCAGGTGCTGCTCGAAGTCGGAGAACGCCGGGCGCACGTTCGACGGCAGCGTCTTGCGGGCGAACTCCAGCGCGATCTTCGGGTTGTAGCCGCGCAGGCAGGCCAGCAGGGCGGTCTTCACCGACTCGTAGATGCGGCTGTCCTGCTCGGCACGGGCTTCCATCGCCGAGGCCATCGGGCCGACGAAGCCGTAGCCCAGCAGAATGCCGAGGAAGGTACCGACCAGCGCGCCGGCCACATGGCCACCCACTTCGACGATGTCGCCACCGATCGAGCCCATGGTGATGACGATGCCCAGCACCGCCGCCACGATGCCGAAGCCGGGCAGGCCGTCGGCGACCTTGTTCATCACCTGCGACGGCGCCATCGCTTCGGCGTGGTGCTTCTCCAGCTCCAGCTCCAGCAGCGGCTCCAGCTCGTGCGGCTCGATGTTGCTGCCGATCATCAGGCGCAGGCAGTCGGTGATGAAGTCGATCAGGTGGTGGTCGGCCTGCACCTTCGGGTAGTTGCCGAACAGCGCGCTTTCGGCCGGCCGCTCGACGTGGTCTTCCAGCGCCATGAAGCCTTCACGGCGGGCCTTGTTGA
>NZ_QAIJ01000201.1:0-1580 GCF_003060985.1 Stenotrophomonas sp. HMWF023 | reverse complement strand
GTTCGTATACCAGGCTGAGGACATCGATGTAGTCCTGCTGCTTGTAGCGCGGGCCCTTGAACACGCCGACCATGGCCTGCAGCGTCTGCTTGACCGTCTTGGCCGGGGTGCCGACCAGGAATGCACCCAGCGCGGCACCGCCGATGATGACCAGTTCGTAAGGCTGCCACAGCGCCCCAAGGCGGCCGTGTGCGCCGAGGTAGCCGCCCAGCACGCTGATGATGACGACCAGGAATCCAACGATGATGAGCATGGCGCGACGCAAGGAGGGGGGATATCTCCTTGTCGGCCTGACACCGGTGTTTCTGAAGAGGGAATTCTGTGAAGTCGGTCAGCGGGCCATTCCGGCGGGTCTCAGCCCGCCACGCCGGCTTCCGCGCCGCCACGCTGCAGCGGATCGGGCCAGGGCTCGCCGTTGCCAGTGAATGAAAGTGAGACCGAGTTCAGGCAGTGGCGCTCGTAGGTGGGCGGCGGACCGTCCGGGAATACGTGGCCCAGGTGGCTGCCGCAGCGGGCGCAGGTGATCTCGGTGCGGACCATGCCGTGGCTGCTGTCGCGGATCTCGCGCACATGCGCCGGGTCGAACGGAGCGAAGAAACTGGGCCAGCCGGTGCCCGAATCGAACTTGGTGCTGGAGCGGAACAGCGGCAGCGCGCACAGCCGGCAGCAGTAGACGCCCTCACGCTTGTTGTCGAGGAACACCCCGCAGAAGGGCGCCTCGGTGCCGTGCTGCAGCAGCACGCGGCGCTCCTCGGCGCTGAGCCCGGCGACCAGGGCCTCGGTCTGCGTGGCGGTGGGGGGCGTCAGATCGAAAGCGCTCATGCCGGCTCTCCGTGGGGTTGTGGCCTGGGATGCCGCAGACGTGGGGGTGTCGGCACGCGCTTGCAAGTGTGATGGCCGTTCATGGCCGGCACACAGGGGCAGGCGCAGGGTGAATGTGGACCACCCTGGAGCGCGCCATGAAACCCCGCCTTGTCCTGCTGTTGTCGGCCCTGCTGCCTCTGCTCGCCCAGGCGCAGGTGCCCACCGGCAATCCGACCACTACCCGCAGCAGCTCGACGGTGGCACCGCCGCCTGTAGCCCCGCCACCGCAGGCATCGCGCTCGCAGCCGCAGGTGCTGCCCTCGCCGCAGCCGGCCCAGCCGATCCGCTCGACCGGCCCGGCCCAGGTGACCCCCACGCCCGCACCGGCACTGCCGGACAAGGTCTACGACCGCAACGGCCGCATCGTTCCCGGCGTCAAACCGGTCGGCCCCAACCGCGTGTTCGACTCGCGCACCGGCCGCTACTACGACAGCGTACCCACCGGCGACGGCCAGCAGATCAAGCGCTGACCCCAGCGCCTGCAACCGATCGCGTACTCCAAAGAGAGCGCAGCGACCCGCTGTCGCTCTTTTTTCTTTTTCTTTTCCGTGGCTGGCGCCCGCATGAACCTGTCCGAGGCCGGGAGGGTGGGCTGTGCAGGGGCGTGAGCCGCATGGATGCGGCGACCGAGCTTACAGGGACGTACTTGCAGCGTCCCCTGCACAGCCCACCCGCCCGGCCAACGCGCAGCGCCGCACCAGGCCCCAGCCACGAGG
>NZ_QAIJ01000200.1:0-5427 GCF_003060985.1 Stenotrophomonas sp. HMWF023 | reverse complement strand
GGCGGTGGGCAGCGGCCCGCTGCTGGCGGACAACGAATTGCAGGTGACCGCCAGCATCGGCATCGCGATCTGCCCGGACCATGCCGCCAGCGAACGCCAGCTGATGGCCTTCGCCGACGCGGCGATGTACCAGGCCAAGGAGTCGGGCCGCAATGCGTTCGTGCTGTTTGCCGACTGGATGAACGACAGCGCCGAGCAGCAGTTCCGCCTGCTGGCCGACCTGCGCCGGGCGATCGGCAGCGAGCAGCTGTTCCTGCATTACCAGCCGAAGATCCGTGTGGCCACGCAGAAGGTCGCCGGCGCCGAAGCGCTGATCCGCTGGCGGCACCCGGAACAGGGCCTGATTCCGCCAGACCGCTTCATCCGCCTGGCCGAGCGCAGTGGTGCGATCAACGAGATCGGCCGCTGGGCGCTGGACCAGGCCTGCCAGCAGCTGCGCCATTGGCATGATGCCGGCCACGACAGCTGGACGATGTCGGTGAACCTGTCGCCGGTGCAGTTCAGTTCGCCGCACCTGCTGCAGGACGTACGCGAGGTGATCGAGCGCTATGCAATCGCCCCGCGCAACCTGGTGCTGGAGATCACCGAAAGCACGGTGATGCGCGATACCGATACCAGCCTGCGCCTGCTGCAGAGTTTCTCCGCCCTGGGCGTGGGCATCTCCATCGATGATTTCGGCACGGGTTACTCCAGCCTGCTGTACCTGAAGCGCCTGCCGGCCACCGAGATCAAGATCGACCATGCGTTCGTGCGCGACCTGGAACACAGTGCCGAAGACGTGGTGATCGTGTCGGCCATCGTGGCGCTGGGCCACGCGCTGGACATGGATATCGTCGCCGAGGGCGTGGAGACTGCCGCGCAGCGCGCGTACCTGGAGCGCCTGGGCTGCGACTACCTGCAGGGCTTCCTGCTCGGCCGGCCGGTGGACGCGGCCCGCTTCATGCAGCTGCACGACCTGCCGCGGCCACGGGTGGAACTGGCCAGCGGCCCGCCCCGTAACCCCCAGTAGATCCACGCCATGCGTGGAGGGCCCTTCCCGCGCAGCCAAACCCAGTAGATCCACGCCATGCGTGGATGCCCCACTCCGCCGTCACGGAACGATTCTTGCACGCACCCCGGCATCCCCTGCTGCAGTGCCTGTGATGTCCGAGAACGAATCCGCCGGCGAGAAAACCGAACAACCGACAGAAAAACGCCTGCGCGACGCCCGCGAACAGGGCAACCTGCCGCGCTCGCGTGAACTGGGCACGGCCGCCGTGTTCGGCGCCGGGGTGATCGCGGTGATGGCCATGAGCGGCTCGATGGCCAGCGGCGCCAGCGCTTGGATGCGCCATGCGCTCAGCCCCGAACAGAGCCTGCGCCAGCACCCGAAGGCCCTGTTCGGACACTTCGGCGACCTGCTGCTGCAGCTCATGTGGGTGATCGCGCCGCTGGTGCTGGTCTGCCTGCTGGCCAGTTTCCTGGCGCCGGTAGTGATGGGCGGCCTGCGCTGGTCGGCCAAGGCGATGATGCCCGACATCAATCGCATGAACCCGATGAGCGGGCTCAAGCGGCTGTACGGCCCGGAAGCGGTCGCCGAGTTCATCAAGTCGCTGCTGCGCGTGGCCTTCGTCGGCGTCGCCGCCGGCATGGTGGTCTGGACCAGCTTCAATACCCTGCGCGGGCTGATCCACCAGCCGCTGGAAACCGCCATCGGCGACGGCCTGGGTTTCACCCTGCGGCTGCTGCTGGCCACCGCCGGCGCGATGCTGGTACTGGCCGCCATCGACGCGCCGTACCAGCGCTGGAACTGGATGCGCAAGCTGAAGATGACCCGCGAAGAGCTGCGCCGGGAGATGAAGGAAAGCGAAGGCAGCCCGGAAGTGAAGGGCCGCATCCGCCAGCTGCAGCAGCAGATGGCCAACCGCCGGATGATGGAGGCGGTACCCACCGCCGACGTGGTGGTGGTCAACCCGACCCACTATGCGGTGGCGCTGAAGTACGAAGGTGGGGCCATGAATGCGCCCACCGTGGTCGCCCTGGGCGTGGATGAAACCGCCCTGCGCATCCGTGAGGTGGCCGACGGCAACAAGGTCGCCATCGTCTCTGCCCCGCCTTTGGCACGCGCCTTGTATCGGGAAGGCCAACTCGGCAAGGAAATCCCCGTGAGACTGTATTCAGCCGTCGCCCAGGTCCTCTCTTACGTCTACCAGCTGCGCACCTGGCGGACCGGCCCGATGCCGTCCACGCCGCACATCCAGGTTGATGAGTTCGGCAACGGGGGCCGTCCATGAGCGCCCAGGCATCCAGCTTCAATACCCGCCGCGCGCTTGAGATGATCCGCCAGGGTCTGGGCGCGCCGTTGATCGTGCTGGCGCTGCTGGCCATGGTCGTGGTGCCGCTGGCCGCGCCGGTGCTCGATGCGCTGTTCACCTTCAACATCGCCATCTCGCTGATGGTGCTGCTGGCGGTGGTCTACGTGAAGCGCCCGCTGGACTTCACCATCTTCCCGATCGTGCTGCTGATCACCACCATGCTGCGGCTGGCGCTGAACGTGGCCTCCACCCGCGTGATCCTGCTCAACGGCCAGAACGGCCACGAAGCGGCCGGCAAGGTGATCGCCGCGTTCGGCGAATTCGTGATCGGCGGCAACTATGCCGTCGGCATCGTGGTGTTCGCGATCCTGACCATCATCAATTTCGTGGTCATCACCAAGGGCGCCGGCCGCGTCTCGGAAGTGACCGCACGCTTCATCCTCGATGCCATGCCCGGCAAGCAGATGGCGATCGACGCCGATCTCAACGCCGGTTTGCTGACGCGCGAGGAAGCCAAGCTGCGCCGCGAGGAGGTCCGCGAGGAAGCCGACTTCTATGGCGCGATGGACGGTGCCAGCAAATTCATCCGCGGCGACGCTATCGCCGGCATCCTGATCCTGTTCATCAACATGCTGGGCGGCCTGGCCGTGGGCGTGCTGCAGCATGGCATGCCGTTCGGTGAAGCCGCGGCCACCTATACCCTGCTGTCGATCGGTGACGGCCTGGTGGCGCAGCTGCCGGCGCTGCTGGTCTCCAGCGCGGTGGCGATGCTGGTTACCCGTGCCTCGCGCTCGCAGGACATGGCGCAGGCGATGACCGGCCAGGTGTTCGGCCAGTACCGTGCGCTGGCGATCACCGCCGGCATCCTCGGCGTGGTCGGCCTGGTGCCGGGCATGCCCAACGTCGCTTTCCTGACGCTGGCGGCAATCCTCGGCTTCATCGCCTGGAAGGTGTACCGGAAAGGCCAGACCCCGGCCCAGGCCGACGCAGCTGCGGGCGAAACCAACGCACTGAGCGCGCTGGGCCGTCCCGCTGCCCCCGCACCCACGGCGGAACTGAGCTGGGACGAGCTGCGCCCGGTCGATCCGCTGGGCCTGGAAGTCGGCTATCGATTGATTTCGCTGGTGGACAGCAACCAGGGTGGCGAACTGATGCCGCGCATCAAGGGCGTGCGCCGCAAGCTTACCCAGGACGTCGGTTTCCTGATTCCGTCGGTCCACATCCGCGACAACCTGGAACTGCCGGCCAACGGCTACCGGGTGCTGGTGCATGGGGTGCCGGTGGCTACCGCCGAGATCCATCCCGACCGCGAACTGGCGCTGGACCCCGGCAGTGCGCTCGGTCCGCTGGAAGGCATCGCCGGCAAGGACCCCGCCTTCGGCCTGGACGCGACCTGGATCCAGCCGCACCAGCGCGCCCAAGCCGAAACCCTGGGCTACACCGTGGTCGACCCGGCCACGGTGGTCGCCACCCACCTTTCGCACCTGATCCGCGAGCACGCGCCGGAACTGCTTGGCCACGAGGAAGTGCAGCACCTGCTGGCCAACCTGGCCAAGAGCGCACCCAAGCTCGTCGAAGATCTGACGCCGAAGGCGCTGCCGCTGTCGGCGGTGGTGCGCGTGCTGCAGAACCTGCTGATCGAGCGCATTCCGATCCGCCAGCTGCGCAAGATCGCCGAAGCACTGGTCGAACACGCCCCGCACAGCCAGGACCCGGCCACGCTGACCGCCGCAGTGCGCACCGCGCTGGGCCGCTTCATCGTGCAGGAGATCGCCGGAATGTCGGCGGAGCTGCCGGTATTCACCCTCAACCCGCAATTGGAACGTGTCTTGCAGGAGTCCACGCAGGGCAACGGCGCCGCGCTGGAACCCGGACTCGCTGAGCGACTGCACCAGAGCCTGGCCGAATGTGTCAGCAAGCAGGAAGCCCGCAACGAGCCCGCGGTGGTGCTGGTACCAGGCCCGGTGCGCGCCGCGCTGGCCCGCCTGGTCCGCCACAGCGTTCCGTCGCTGTCGGTCCTGGCCTATAGCGAGGTGCCGGAGGACAAGCGCCTGAAGCTGGTTGGAACGATCAGCTGACGCCGCCCTGCAACGCGCCAGAAAACAGACACCACTTTCAAACACCCGCAACAGACAGATTCCAAGGGGAACCCGAACCGTGCAGACCACCGACCACCCGCGTTCTCCGACCGCCACTCCGCCGACTTCGTCCCGTGACCACAGCATGAAAATCAAACGATTCGTCGCCGCCGACATGCGCTCGGCCATGAACCTGGTGCGCAAGGAACATGGTCCTGACGCCGTGATCCTGTCCAACCGCCGGATCGAGGAAGGCATCGAGATCGTGGCTGCCGCCAACTACGATGAGAGCGCCGTACAGCGCGCCCTGGAAGCTTCGCGTCGCGACGTGGCGCCGCCGCCCGCGCCGAAGGCGCGTACCGCCGCCGACGCCGTGATCGCTGCGGTCACCCGCCGCCGCAGCAGCACCCCGGCACCGGAGCCGGTGGCAGCCACTACCTCGGCCGTCGCCGCCCTCGCCCGCGCTGCCGTCGGCGCGACCGGCCGTACCCTCGACAGCGCCGACGAAATCGTGCCGACCCGTGGCAGCACCGGTTTCGCCGCTACGCTGGCGCGTGCCGCCGTCAATGAATCGACGCTGCCGGAACAGATCTTCGCCCCGTTTGCCGACGCCATCGTGGCGCCCTCGCCGGCCGCAGCTGCCCCGGTGAACCGCGCCCGCTTCCAGATCGATCCGCCGCTGGAAGACGGCGCGCAGGTGCCGGCAGCATCGCCGCCACCGTTGCCGGTTGCCATCCAGGCCGCCACGGTGCCCGAAGACGAAACCCCTCTCGCGCCGGTTGCCGTGCAGCCGACGGAAGTTGCACCGGCACCGCTGCCGGCCTTGGCGCCGGCACCTGCTCTCACCCTGGTCGCCGACGACGCCGAGATCCGCCACCTGCGCCAGGAAGTGGCCGGCATGCGCCAGGTGATCGAGCGCGAAATGAACCGCTTCACCGATGAGCGCCTGCGCGGCTGCCCGGTGCGCGCCACCGCGCTGGACCTGATGGACGAGTACGGCTTCGACGCCGGCATCGCCCGCGACGTGGCCATGCAGATTCCGCTGGAAACCGAAG
>NZ_QAIJ01000199.1:0-15177 GCF_003060985.1 Stenotrophomonas sp. HMWF023 | reverse complement strand
CTGCAGCGCAGTGCGTACGTGGTTCTCCACCGTGGTCACCGACACCCCGAGGCGTCGGGCGATGTCGGCCTGGGTCAGGCCCTGCAGGCGATTGAGACGGAAGATGGTACGCGTCGGCTCGGGCAGGTGGCCGGCGGCATCGAGTACGCGCTGCAACTCATCCTGCGCCATCACCTGCTCCTCCGTGGAGATCTGCTCGTCCTCCTGCCACAGGTAGTGCTCGGCCAGCAGGCGGTTGCGGCGCGTCGATTCGCGGCCATGGTCGGTGGCGAGGTTGATGGCCAATCGATAGAGATAGGCGCGCGGATTGTCGATGCTCTGGCTGTTGTCGACCCCGCGCGCCTTGAACCAGACCGCCTGGATCACGTCTTCTGCCCCGCTGTCGCCGCCGAGGATGCGCTGCACGCGCCGCAGCAGTGCCGGTCGTTCGCGGATCAGCAGTTCGGTCAGGGTGACGACGTTGGAGGACATGCGCGGCGACGGAACAGACGGGGGCGGCGCGCATGCTACTCCGTTAATGCGAATAAATCACGTTTGCATTAACGAGGCCGTGCATCAGAGACAGTCTGTCAGGCCGTCATAGACGCTCGTGGTCGTGCCGGGCAGCGGGGCATCAATCGCCTCATGCCCGGAAACCTGCCAGACCTGGAGCAGCTGCTCCAGCCGGGTTGCAGGCGCCAGCGGCAGCGTGCAGGCGTAGGTGCCATGGTCGACGTCGATCCGGCCATCCTTCTGCACCCAGGTTTCGCTGCCAGCGAAGGTCCAGACGCAACTGGCGACCACGCCTGTCGCGCGTTCCACCGAGCAGCGCAGGCGCATGGCCCACAGGTTGTAGTACTGCCCCTCGCAGAACGTGTCGCCACAGACATCATCGAACCCGCGCACCAGCATCCGCTCGGCAGCGAGGAAGCGCTCCCGGCCGGTCGCTGGATCGGGATAGTCACGGGCGTCCACGAACGGCGCCGCCGCCTGCGCGGTTCCGGCCAGCAGCAGACCACAGAGCAGCCATCGTCCCGGGAAAGCACGCATCAGGCGCCCCTCCTCTGCAGGCAATCAGGCAGCACCTCGAACAGACCATGATCGAGCCCGGGCAGCGGCGCCATCAGGCCGTCCGGCGCCTCCAGCGAGGCAAAGAAGGCTTCAACCGGCACCCCGGGCTGCATTTCCACAGGGCAGGTCCAGTGGCCGTTGTCGACTTGTACCTGCCCTGTGTCGGGTTGCACCGCCAGTTCGCTGGCCGCCAGCACCCAGACGCAGCGCTGCACCGTTCCCCGGTGGGCCAGCACGGCGCAGCGGAACTCCATCACCCGGTAGTTGCTGTAATCGCCTTCGCAGAAGGTATCGGCACACACCGCGGCGAATTCGCGGGCGACCGCGTCCTCCAGCGCGAAGGCCCGTTCCCATCCAGCCTCGTCGGCAGGGTAATTGATCAGGTCGACATGCGCCCCACGTGCAAGCGCGGGCAGAGGCGCCAGCAGCAGGACGGCGCAACAGCACCAGCGGTTCCAGTTCATGGCAAGACTCCTTGGTATGGAGCTCCAGCCTGCCGGGGCGGACCGGGGCGAACCCATCGGGGAACCCCGCTCTGGCCCCTCCGTCGGGGGCAAGTGCGCAGGTCGGCGCCGCCCTACCCTGCACAGCGACCGGCAAAGGCATAAAATGGAGAGCTATCCGTCTACATCCCCCACCTGGAGCACACCATGGGTCTGGAACTCGTCTCGCCCGGTAAGAACCCGCCGGAAGAAATCAACGTCATCATCGAGATCCCGAAGGATTCCGAGCCGGTGAAGTACGAAGTGGACAAGGAAACCGGCGCGATCTTCGTCGACCGCATCCTCTCCACCCCGATGCGCTACCCGTGCAACTACGGCTACGTGCCGAGCACCCTGTGCGGCGACGGCGATCCGGCCGACGTGCTGGTGGTACTGCCGCTGCCGCTGGTTCCGGGTTCGGTGGTGCGTTGCCGTCCGGTCGGCGTGCTGAAGATGAGCGATGAGGCAGGCAGCGACGAGAAGATCCTGGCCGTGCCGGTCACCAAGGTGTTCGGCGGCTACGCGCACGTGGAAGACATCGAGCAGGTGTCCAGCCACTGGCTGGAGCGCATCGGCCACTTCTTCGAGCACTACAAGGATCTGGAGAAGGGCAAGTGGGTCAAGCTGGACGGTTGGGGCGGCGCGGCTGAGGCCAAGCAGATCCTGATCGAGGCGCATCAGCGCCACCTCGACAGCAAGGCCTGAGACTGAACAGCATTGCTCCGGCGCACGGCGTCGGAGCGATGCGGGTCACGTTTCATGACGGCGGCACATCACCTTTGCCGCCGTATTAGGTAAATTGCGTCACTTCACACGTCTTCGACATCGACCGTCGAGACAGCCAGGGGAATGTGTCGTGCGTATTCTGCTTGTTGGGGATACAGCCAGCCTGCCGGCTGAGCTGACCGAATTCATTGCCGATCTTGGGGAAGACTGGCAGCCGTTGACCGCCACCGATGGCCATACCGCGATGACCGCGGTCGCCACCCAGGGCGTGGACGCGGTGATCGTCTGCCCGCAGTTGCCCGATCTCAACGCAACCACGTTGCTGGGACAGATCCGCACCTTGCGCCCGGAGACGATCCGCATCGCACTGGTCGATGCACAGCATGGCAACCGGCCGCCGCCGGCACGCCTGATCGGTGTCGCCCATCGCTTCCTGCCATTGCCGTTGGCACCGGAAGTACTGCTGGAAGCACTGACCAGCCTGGAAGAGCTGCGCGAAGTGCTGGACAGCCCGCGCCTGCGCGATGCCATCGGCCGCATCGAGAAGCTGCCCTCGCCACCGCATCTGTACCTGAGCCTGACCCAGGCACTGGAACACGACGACGACGCCGACAGCGCCGATGTTGCCAAGCTGGTCGCCGCCGACCCGGCGATCGCAGCCAAGGTGCTGCAGCTTTCCAATTCGGCGTTCTTCAGCCAGGGCCGCACCATCGCCGACCTGCGCACGGCCGTGACCCGGCTGGGCCTGGCCACGCTGCGTGACCTGGTGCTGGCCAGTGAAGTGTTCTCCGCGCCGACCTTGTCCGGCGCCGAGCGCAACTCGCTGCAGCAGCGTGCCTTGATGGCCTCGCGATTGGCCGCACGCCTGCTGCCCGACTCCAGTGCCGAACTCGGTGCCACCGCCGCACTGCTGGCCGACATCGGCCTGCTGCTGCCGGGTGTACGCAACGAGCGCAGCGAACCCGAGCTGGCGGGCGACGACCGCCCCGGCCATGCCGAAGCCGGCGCCTATCTGCTGGGCCTGTGGGGCCTGCCGATGCCGATCATCGAGGCGGTGGCGTTCCATCTGCAGCCGCAGCGCGCGAACACCCGCAGCTTCTGGGTGACCGGTGCGGTGCACGTGGCGCTGGCACTGGTCAACGGCGATCCGGTGGATGAAGAGTATCTGCAGCGCGCCGGTGTGCTGAACAAGCTGCCGCAGTGGCGCGAGCACGCCAACAGCCTGATGGGACTGGTGCCGAGCGACGCCTGAGGCGTAGCGGCGGACGAGTGTAGAGCGGATGGAGGGCAGGCCGGGTGGCCTGCCCTTTCTCGTTGTGCCGGAACGTTCATCCACGCATGGCGTGGATCTACTGGAAGCGACCGGAGATTCAGCGGCGCGGGGCGTGGATCAGCCTCTGGTGACCGGAGGTTCGTCCGCGCGTGGTGTGAATCAGCCGTTGGTGAGCGGAGGTTCGTCCGCGCGTGGTGTGGATACCCGCGTTGCGTGATCGCGTAAACAAGAAGGGCGAGCCTTGCGGCCCGCCCTCCTTTTTCTGCTGTCACGCTTCGATGGATCAGAAGCGCTGGGTGTACTTCATGTAGTAGTAACGACCGATGTCGAAGCCACCGTAGTACGAGAAGCTCGAGTTCGGCTGGCTGTACATGACCGGGCCTTCGTGGTTGAACACGTTGTTGGCACCGACCGAGACCGTAGCCTGCCACGGCAGGGTGTAACGCACCTGCACATCGTGGAAGGTGTTCGAACCGACCTTGCGGGTCGGCTGGCCCAGGGTGTAGGCCGAGTTGAAGTCAGGCAGGTTGCACTCGGTGTCGTAGGAGCACGGCTCCTTCATGCTCGAGTAGTAACGCACCGCCCAGTTGACGCCCAGGTTGCCCAGGCTCCAATCGACATTCAGGTTCGAACGGACGCGGAAGTTCGCACCCCAGTCGCCGGTTGCCCAGCTGGTGTGCTGCTCGACCGGAGTCTCGGCTTCGTTGTCGCGCTTGTACTCGAGGTAATCGACGTAGGTGGTCTTCCAGTCAACCACGATCTTGCCGAAGGAGAACTCCGGCAGGCGGTACTTGATGCCCAGGTCGTAACCTGCGGTTTCCTGGTAACCACCGTTGATCAGGGTGCGGGTAACGTCGACCACCTGGTTGACGGTGCGGCCTTCGGTACCGCGGCTGAAGCGGTCACACGCCGACGCCACGCCCAGCACGTAGCACTGGTTGAGGATCGAGGTCACCGACTCGGCGGCGATCACGTTGTTGATGCGGATCTTCCACCAGTCCAGGCTGACGTCCAGGCCCTGCACGAAGTTCGGGCTGTAGACCAGGCCAGCCGTCCAGGTCTTGGAGGTTTCCGGCTGCAGTTCCGGGTTGGAACCGGATTCGAAGGCGCTGTAGGACTGGGTGCCCGGGCCGGTCGACTGTGCGCCACCCGAGGTGATCTGGCGGAAGTTCGCCGGAACGCCACGTGCGCCGCAGGCCGCGGCAACCGACGGGTTGCGCGAAGCCGAACCGAAGCTGCTGTCGCACGGATCGGTGTAGGCGTCGAAGGTCTGCGAGGTGCCGCCGTACATGTTGGCGATGTTCGGCGCGCGGAAGCCCGTCGAATAGGTCGCACGCACCAGCAGGTCGTCGATCGGCTTCCACTTCAGGCCGAACTTGCTGTTGATGGTGTCGCCGAAGGTGTTGTAGTCCGAATAGCGACCGGCCATGTCGAGCGACAGTTCCTTGGCGAACGGCATGTCAGCCAGCACCGGAACGTTCAGTTCGACGTAGAACTCGTCGAGCTTGTAGCTGCCCTTGGTCGGCGCGCCGGCCAGGTCGGTGCTCAGGCCCGACTGCAGCAGTGCATCCGGGTTGTACTCACCGCTTTCCTGACGGTGCTCGTAACCGGCGGCGATGGCCAGGTCACCGGCCGGCAGCGTGAACAGCGAACCGGAGATGTTGGCGCTGTAAGCCTTGGTGGTGTTGGTGTAGGTGTCGTGGCTCGGCAGGAACAGGTAGGCCTGCAGTGCCGGGTCAGCCAGCGAACCATTGCCGGTGGAGCCGTACGGTGCGAGCGGGTTCCACGGGGTGCAACCCGCGATCACCTTGCCCGGGGTACCGCAACGGGCAACGTCGCCGTCCATGAAGGACGGGCCGACGGCGTTCTGCACGTTCGGGATGAACAGGTTGCCGGTGCCGGTCTTGACGCCCTTGTTCTGGTTGTAGACGTAACCCACGTCCCAATCCCAGAACTTGTCGGCGAACTCGAACGAACCTTCCAGGCCGGCCGAGAAGCGGAAGGTTTCCTGCTCGGATTCGGTCTGGCGCGGGAACTCGGAGGTGCGACGGATGAAGTTCGCGTCCTTGCCCAGCGGGTTGTAGATGCTGTCGCCCGACAGCGGGGTGCCGTAGACCTCGGACTGGTACGGGTAGCCGGCAATCTGCGAAGTCGCGGTGCGCTTGGTGTACAGCACGTTCGCGGTAGCGCGGATGTTGTCGGTCAGATCGTAGTTGCCGTTGGCGAACACCGAGCGACGGGTCAACTTGTTCTGCAGCCACATTTCCTGGCTGGCATTGGTGTAGTCGGCGGTGCCGAACTCACGGAAGTCGCCCATGCCGTTGCCGGCACCGGTATTGGCACGGGTGTACCAGATATCGTCGTTGGCGTTCTTCGGGGTGCCCATGTCGTCGATCAGCACGCCATGGTTGGATGCCGGCGACCAGCCATTGGCATCGTCGTCGGTGGGGAACGGATGGAAGCGACCGTTCGGGTAGCGGCTGAAGGAGCGATCCTTGGCCTGGACCTCGTCTTCCTTGCTGTACTCGGCGCCGAAGGTGATCGAACCGCGCTCACCGGTCTGGCCGTAGACGAAGTTGTAGACCTGCTTCTGGCCGTCGCCCTGGCCGTACTGGCCACCGTAGACGCTGGCTTCCAGGCCGTCGAAGTTCTTGCGGGTGATGATGTTGACCACGCCGGCGATGGCGTCGGAACCATAGATGGCCGAGGCGCCATCGGTCAGCACTTCGATGCGCTCCACGACCGAGGTCGGGATCGAGGCCAGATCGGTGTAACCACCGGTGCTGGTGCCCATGCGCTTGCCGTCCAGCAGCACCAGGGTGCGCTCCGGGCCGAGGTTGCGCAGGTCGACGTACTGGCCGCCGACTTCTTCGCCCGAGGTCAGGGCATCGGCGCGGCTGATCGCCGGCGAACCGGTGGCCGACAGGTTCTGCACGATGTCGGCAACGCTGGTGAAGCCCTGCTTTTCAATGTCGGCGCGCTGCAGCGCGATCACCGGCTGTGCGGTTTCCATGCTCGCCTGGCGGATGCGCGAACCGGTGACCGAAATGCGGTCCAGGTCGGTCGTGCCGCCGGCAGCTGCGTCCTGCGCCGAAGCGAAGGACGGTGCCAAGGCAAGCGCAATGCCGGCTGGCAGCAAGCCGAGCCGCACTGCGGGAATACGAACGTTCATCAATCTCTCCAAGGTACGTGTTAGTAGCGTGTTAAAACGCCGTAGCACGTTACGATTGCGTTGCAGCGCTGTATTTGCGCGACACAACCGGAGACTTTGCGGAGTGTGGCGGAAGCTGTCCGTCGTTCTCGCGGAAGCGCGAGGCGGACTGGCCGTAACGGGCGCGGAAGGCACGCGCGAAGCTGCAGCAGTTGTCGAAACCGCTGGCGGCAGCGACTTCGCCGACCATCATGTCGGTGTCGCGCAGCAGATCGGCTGCGCGCTCAAGGCGCAAGCGTGCCGAAAGCGACTGCGGACTTTCCTCGTACAGGCTCTGGAACGTCTTGGAGAGATACCAGCTGGAGAAGTTGGTCAGCTCGGCCAGTTCGCCGATGCGCACCACACGGTGGCTGTTGCCTTCCAGATACAGGCGCGCGCGCTGCATGCGACCGAACACCTGGCGCTTGCGACTGCGCGAGCGGCCCGGGCAACGCTGTACGTTGTCGGCCAGGCTGCGCTGCAGACCGGCCAGATGCAGCAGCAACGGACGCAGTGCCTGCGCCGGCTGTCCGCTGGCGAGGGCGTCACGCCACAGGCGCAGTGCCACGCGTGCATCGGCCCGGTTCATCAGGCCGCGACCGGCGTACAGCCCGCAATCGGCCATCTCGGTCAGCACGCGCAGCGCCTCGACGTTCAGGTTCATGCCCACGCACAAGCCGTTGCGTCCGGCCTGGACCAGCGGCCTGGACTCCTTCTCGAACGCGATCCACTCGCCCTGGCGAAGGCGGAACCGCCCTTCCTTGGCTTCCACCCACGAGGTACCGCGCACCTGCATCCAGACGCTGAAGCTGGTGCCGGCGGTCTGCAGGCTGCCGAGGCGGGCAACGCCCATGCAGGTCGGCGCGACATCGTCGATCGCCTTGTCCAGGGATACGGTTTGGCCACGATCGGCCAGCGAGAGTTGACGCATGAGGGCACCACGGATTTGCCAAGTACAGGCCTCCGTTTTGCCAAATCAGGCGGCAGCGCGTCAGGAAAGACTGCCGAGATCGCCACGAATTCGCGGCGAGATCGTCACGAAGAAGTTACGAAGGCCCTTTCTCGTTCAATATCAGCAACTTGGAGAATGCAGGGAACAGCGCGGGCGGTTGTTCGGGCAGTCGCATCACGCCGATGTCGGCGCCATCGCTGATGGCCAAGGCCAGGTACAGGTTGTTTCCGTCGGCGCTGGCGCTGAGTCCATTGCCCGCGCTCAGGCGCTGGGCGTCCAGGCAGCGCTCCGCTTCTTCGCGCCCGGACTGGATACGGACCAGGGTCGTGCCGCAGCTGGCACTGCTGCCGAGGTAGTCGATGCTGCCGTTGCCGGCCACGGTCCAGGTCCGGTAGCGCCAACGGCTGGGCCGGTCCTCGCTGACCTGCTGCACGCTGGCAGGGGTCAACGCCGCGTCCACCGACCACAGCCCGCCGGCCGCCAGCCGGGTGAACAGCACCCGCCCGGTACTGCGGTCGAAACGCGCCTGCGACACGCCCTCCAGGCTGGCCAACCGCCGCCAAGGCTGCGTGCTGCGATCGAACAGGCTCAACCGGGTGTGCTGGTCGGCATCACGTTCAACCACCAGCAGTTCCTCCGCATCGGCGCCGTACAACGCCTGCAACGGCTGCTCGGCGGGCACTGGAAGGCGATGCAGCTGCTCATCGCGTGGTGCAATCTCGTAGACAACCGCTTCCCCATGCTCATCGCGGCCCACCACCAGCAGATGCCGGCTGTCGTCCGACCAGTCGGGCGCCTGCCGTGCTTCCGGCTTCAGCCCTTCGATCGGCCGCAACGACTCTGGCCGCTGCATGTCGGCCCACCACAGCGCAAAGCTGCCGGAACGATCGGAACTGAACACCAGTTGCCGTCCATCCGGCGCCACCATCGGTTGCCCATCACGGCCGCTGGAGGCGAACAGACGCTCACCTGCACCGCCCTGCGCAGGCATCCTGAACACGCCGAACTGCGCGCGCCGATGCACGAATGCCAGCATGTCGCCGCGACGGGAGACGGCCGGCCACTGCGCATCGTCGAGCCCGGCGTCGCGCAGCGTGCGGCGCTCGACGTCGAGGTAGTACAGGCGTGCTTCGCTGTCCACGCGGCGACCGAACACGATATGTCGACCGTCGCCCAGCCATGCCCAACCGCGCAGCTCGGCCGATTCGGTCGTCAACTGTTCGGGCGTGCCGCCGCTGGCCGGCATCCGCCACAGGTCGCCCAGCTGAGGGTTGCGGACAAACACCAGCCATTTGCCATCCGGGGAATAGCGCGGGGCGTAGTCGAAATCATCCTCGTCGACCGCGTAGTCCAGCGCCCGCCATTGGCCGGTGGCCAGATCGAGCACGCGGATGCCGCGATGGGCATAACGACCGACCATGCTGCCGAAGACCAGGCCACGGCCATCGGGCGTCCAGTCGAAACTAAGCAGTTCGGTGCCGTCGCAGCGCGTGGCCTGGCGCACAGCGCCGCCGGTGGCGCTGGCGATCAACACCTGGCAGCTGGCATCGGCACCAAAGCGGGCGAAGGCGATTTCGCGGCCATCAGGCGACCAGTTCGGGAAACGGTCGCTGGCACCTGCCGGCGGCGAAAGCAGCTGGCGAGAGGGTGCGTTGCCGGAGGTCTGCACCTTGATGGCGTTGCCGCCCTTGCCATCGTCGTTGGCGCCTTCGTAGGCGACCTGCGATCCGTCAGGCGAAAGTGTGGGATAGGTCTCAAAACCGGCCGTGGCAGTAATCAAACGATACGGCCGCTCAGGGCTTCCGATCACCCGCGTGCCGTTCTCCACAGCCGCATCCACCGGAGAATTCACCGGTGCCGGACGGCGCAGCAGCAGTACGCTCAACACCACCAGCGCCAGCAGCATCACCACGCCCAGCGCCAGCAGCAGGCGACGGCGGAGGCGCCGCCAGCGGCGGCTGCCGCGTTCAACCACGGGCGCGCCGAGGGGGGCCACGGCATTCGGCGCAGGCAGCTGCGGTGCAGACGATTCCTCTGCAGCAGCGATCACATCGGTCTCGTGGTCCGCCAGCGGCTGCACCGGCACCAGCAAGCGGTAGCCGGTCTTGGCAATGGTCTCGATGTACGCCTGGCCGTTGTCGTCGTCGACGCTGAACGCCTTGCGCAGCTGGGTAACCGCCTGGGTCAGCACATCGTTGGTCGGCAGCGTGTCCGGCCACACTTCGGCGAACAGCTCGTCACGGGTTACCACTCGTCCCGGCTGTCGCATCAACATGCGCAGCACGCCCAGCGACTTGGGCGTCAAACGTCGCGTACGGCGCGCACCCGCAACTTCAACCTCACGCGAGGACAAAGTAACGATGCACTCGCCGACGCGGACGCGGTCGGATTCAGGCGACTGGATTTCGCTGTTTATCATTCGTTGCTATGGGGTTGAAACAGGCCGCGAACACTGTTCACCATCGATCCCTTCCCATCCTTGGCACAGCAAGAAGCCAGATTCCGCACAAAGCATCGGCGCATACCGCAAAAAAAACGAAGCCTCCGGATATTAGCCTATGCGGGTTACCTCGCCTATCGCGTGGTCGACATCAGGCTCTCTCTCGCCGACGCATTCACATAATAAGCATCATCATTCGCGCCCTTTCGGGCGCGATATTTTTATCTGGCGTTCATTTTCAGAAGCGTTTCAGCATGGTCAGGCCGACCAGCCGCGAAACCACCAGCGCTACATACATGACGCCGGAAAACTGCTCCAGCATGACCAGCGCGCGGGCCTGCGGATGCAGTGGTACGACATCACTCAGCCCGACTCCGGACAATAAGCTGAAGCTCAGATAAAGCAGCTCCATCCACGTGCGCTGCGCTCCACCCGTGGCGCCCTGGAAACTGCCCGGATACCACTGCTGACATACGGCAAAGGTAAAAGCGAACGCCCATGCCAACAGCGTGAACGTGGCACCGGCGGCGAACAGCTCGTCGCGGGTCACCTTGTGGTCCTGCAGCATGTAAGCGATCAGCGCACCAGCGGTATAGAAATACAGCAGGCTTTCCAGCAGTTGTGCGGTGATGCCCAGTGCAGGCCGGTCGAGCAGGGCCGCGGATAGGGAAAACACCACCGCCGGAATGGCCAGCACCAACGCCAGCCAGGTTCCCAGCGGGCTGCGCTGCACCACCCACAGGGCCAGGCCGAGCACGGCCATGCCGAACACCCCTACTGCCGCGCGCCCGGCAGCGGTTTCGTCCAACGCCGGGTACAGCAGTACCGACAGCAGTTGAGCCCCGAGCAGCCAGGCAGAGGGATGACGGCGGGCGATGGCCAGCCAGCGGGTGGTCACGGCAATGGGCATGGTTCCTTGTCCCCGGGGAACGATGGGCCGAGGATAGCGGCATGTCCGTGAGATGGGTGATGGGATGACGCCGGGCATGACCCGGCGCTGCCCCTCTGCGATCAGCTCTGCTGGTAGACCTCGGCGCCGGCTGCACGGAACTGTTCGGACTTCTCCTGCATGCCCTTCTCGGCGTACTCGCGCACGTCCTGGGTGATCTTCATCGAGCAGAAGTGCGGGCCGCACATCGAACAGAAATGGGCCAGCTTGTGCGCGTCCTTGGGCAGCGTCTCGTCGTGGAATTCCTTGGCCTTCTCCGGGTCCAGGCCGAGGTGGAACTGGTCTTCCCAGCGGAATTCGAAGCGTGCCTTGCTCAGCGCGTTGTCACGCACCTGCGCACCCGGATGCCCCTTGGCCAGATCAGCAGCGTGGGCGGCAATGCGATAGGCCATGATGCCGTCGCGCACGTCCTGGCGGTTGGGCAGGCCCAGGTGCTCCTTCGGCGTGACATAGCAGAGCATCGCGGTACCGAACCAGCCGATCATCGCCGCGCCGATCGCGCTGGTGATGTGGTCGTAGCCCGGCGCGATGTCGGTGGTCAGCGGGCCGAGCGTGTAAAACGGTGCCTCGCCGCACTCGCGCAGCTGCTTGTCCATGTTCTCCTTGATCAACTGCATCGGTACGTGGCCGGGGCCTTCGATCATGGTCTGCACGTCGTGCTTCCAGGCAATCTTCGTCAACTCGCCCAGCGTTTCCAGCTCGCCGAACTGCGCCGCATCGTTGGCATCGGCGATGCAGCCCGGACGCAGGCCATCACCCAGCGAGAAGGTCACGTCGTATGCCTTCATGATTTCGCAGATGTCTTCGAAATGCGTGTAGAGGAAGTTTTCCTTGTGGTGGGCCAGGCACCACTTGGCCATGATCGAGCCGCCGCGACTGACGATCCCGGTAACCCGCTTGGCGGTGAGTGGCACGTAGCGCAGCAGCACGCCGGCATGGATGGTGAAGTAGTCCACGCCCTGCTCGGCCTGTTCGATCAGGGTGTCGCGGAAGATCTCCCAGGTCAGGGCTTCGGCGCGGCCGTCGACCTTCTCCAGCGCCTGGTAGATCGGCACCGTACCGATCGCCACCGGCGAATTGCGGATGATCCACTCGCGCGTTTCGTGGATGTGCTTGCCGGTGGACAGGTCCATCACCGTGTCGCCACCCCAGCGGATCGCCCACACCAGCTTTTCCACTTCCTCGGCAATACCCGAGGACACCGCGCTGTTGCCGATGTTGGCGTTGATCTTGGTGAGGAAGTTGCGGCCGATGATCATCGGCTCGCTTTCCGGGTGATTGATGTTGTTGGGCAGCACCGCGCGGCCGCGGGCGATTTCCTCGCGCACGAATTCCGGGGTGATGATGTGCTGGATCGATGCGCCGAAGGATTCACCGGGGTGCTGCTGCAGCAACCCGGCATCGCGGATCGCCTCCAGCCGCTGGTTTTCGCGGATGGCGACGAATTCCATTTCCGGGGTAATGATGCCGCGGCGCGCGTAGTGCATCTGGGTGACGTTGGCACCGGCCTGCGCGCGGCGTGGCAGGCTGCGCGCGGGGAAACGCACCGGGTCCAGCTTGGGATCGTGCTCGCGCGCACGGCCGAACGAAGAGCTGAGGCCATCCAGCTGTTCGGTGTCGTTGCGCTCCTCCACCCAGCTGCGACGTAGTGCCGGCAGGCCGACAGACAGGTCGATGCGCACGTCCGGATCGGTGTACGGGCCGGAGGTGTCGTAGACGGTGACCGGTGCGTTCTCTTCGCCACCGAACACGGTGGGCGTGCGGGTCAGCGCGATCTCGCGCATCGGCACCTGCAGGTCCGGCCGCGAGCCGGGCACGTGGATCTTGCGCGAGCCGGGTATGGGCCGGGTCACGGACTCGGAGAGTTGCTGGGCCTGTTGCTGCAGGGCAGAGAGCTGTGCGTTCATCGGGCATCGTCCAGGAAGGTCAGGGACGAAGCGGCGGCGCACTGCACCCGTGCCCGGACGGCACCAAGGTGGTCCTTGGGCGGGATCGGGGTACGGCTGCATTGCAAAGCTTCCCTACGCCGGTATGAGCCGGATCAGGTTCCAAGGGACTATCTCAACCGTGGCCACAAGGCCGCGGTACCCCCGCTTCTTGGTGCGCATTAGAGCATAGAAACCACTCGGTCCCCCTCGCCGTTCATCCACGCATGGCGTGGATCTACTGCACCCGCGTTAACAGAACCGTGACGTCGCATTCAGTAACGTGCACGCGCACCGCACCGTTGCAAGCGGTGCTTTCCCTGCCGCCATCGCGGCTCATGTCCGGTGTGCGCACGCTGTCGCCGGCCTACTCCCTGCAAGCTTTCGCTCGCTCCCCTCAATCCCTTGATCGGAGAAGCTCCTTCATGGTGTTTCGTATTTCCATCGCACTGGTGCTTGCCCTGGTGCTGCTGGCCGGCCTCGCGCCCGGCCCCTTCAATACCGTCGTGCAGGCGGCGCTGGGCGATGTTATCCGCAGCGTCGGTTGGCTGTACCTGCTGGTCGTATTCCTGGCACTGGTATTCCTGATGTACCTGGCGTTCGGCCGCTTCGGCAACCTGCGCATCGGTGGCGAAGACGCCGAGCCCGAGTTCTCGCGCGCCAGCTGGATGTCGATGCTGTTCGCTGCCGGCATGGGCATCGGCCTGGTGTTCTGGGGAGCTGCCGAGCCGATCTCGCACTTCACCAAGCCACCTGAAGGCATTGAACCGCAGAGCATGGACGCGGCGCGTGCCGCCATGCGCTATGTGTTCTTCCACTGGGGCCTGCATCCGTGGGCCATCTATGCGCTGATCGGGCTGGCGATGGCCTGGTTCCAGTTCAACCGTAACGGCGGTGGTCAGATCAGCGACATGCTGCAGCCGATCATCGGCCGCCACCATCGCGGTTGGATCGGAAAGGTGGTCAACATCTCCGCCGTGGTCGCCACGGCGGTCGGCGTGGCCACGGCACTGGGTTTCGGCACGGTACAGATCGCCGCCGGCGTAGAACGGGTGTTCGGGCTGCACGCAGGCATACCGCTGCAGCTGACCATCATCGCAGTGGCGTTCGTGCTGTACATGGCCTCATCACTGAGCGGCGTCGGGCGTGGCATGAAGTGGCTTTCCAACGTCAATCTGGTGCTGGCGGCATTGCTGCTGGCACTGGTGCTGGTGCTCGGCCCGACCGGCGCCATCTTCAATACCTTCACCACCACGCTGGGTTCCTACCTCAACCAGTTGGTGACCATGAGCCTGCGCATGTCGCCGTTCTCGTCCAGCACCTGGGTAGCGGACTGGACGATCTTCTACTGGGCATGGTGGATTTCGTGGGCACCGTTCGTCGGTTCCTTCATCGCGCGCATCTCGCGCGGCCGCAGCGTTCGCGAATTCGTGGTGGGCGTGGTGCTTGCGCCCACCCTGCTCGGCTTCTTCTGGTTCTCGGTCTTCGGTGGCACCGCGATCTGGTCGCAGATCTTCGGCCACGCCGATCTGGTGCAGGCGCTGGGCAACGGCTATGAGACGGTGCTGTTCACCCTGTTCGACAGCCTGCCACTGCCCTTACTGCTGTCGAGCCTCGCATTGGTGCTGTTGATGATCTTCTTCGTGACATCGGCCGATTCGGCGGTGCTGGTACTGGCCACGATGTCCACCGACGATGCGGGCGAGCCATCGCGCAGGCACAAGATTGCGTGGGGTGTGGGCATCGCATTGATCGCGGGCGCGTTGCTGCTGGCCGGTGGTCTGGAGGCGCTGCAGGGAATGATCACGATCGCGGCATTGCCGTTCGCGCTGCTGATGGTGCTGGTGATGGTGTCGCTGTACCGGGTGCTGGACCAGGAGTACACGCGGGAGCGCCGGCAGACACAGCGCCAGCGGCGCATGATCGATGCGTGGATCGCACGGGAGATGGCGGCGCAGGAAGAGACCCAGGCGGAGGCGGCGCGCGCGCAGGATTCGGATTGAGGGTGTTTTGCAGCCTGCGGCTGCACCGCATTTCTCAAGCAACGGCAAGTGCAACTTCAAAAGCCAAAGCGGCTCTGGGTTACTGCTGGCTGGGCGAGGCGGTGTGGGTGGGCAGGACACGCCGTAAACCCATCCCTGGGGGCTCGATGGCGCCATCCATGGCGCCAACGGTCCTGCCCACCCACAC
>NZ_QAIJ01000198.1:0-6992 GCF_003060985.1 Stenotrophomonas sp. HMWF023 | reverse complement strand
GCGGACGGGTGGGGCCCGCGAGGGACGGCGCAAGTACGTCCATGTAGCCTTGGTCGCCGCATCCATGCGGCTCACACCCTCGCAGGCCCCACCCGTCCGCCCTCCGACGGCGTGGCGCGAGTGCCAGCCACGGAAAAACAGGAAAGATCAAGAGCGGAGCGCTCGCTTCCGCCAACCCGTCTAAACGAAAACGCCGGGCAATGCCCGGCGATTCGAGACCCGTCTGGTGGAGAGCCCCCCTTCTGCAAAGGGGGGGCGCGCCAGCGGCGCGGGGGATAGGTGAAATGCGCGGGCAATTCACCGGAGGTGGATCAGTTCTGAGGAACGTCGTTCCTCAGAACTGGCCACCGAACGTGAATTGCAGGCGTTCGATCTCGTCGCCGTCCTTCTTCTTCAGCGGGAACGCGTAGCTGATCGAGATCGGGCCGACTGGGGCGCGCCACAGCAGGGCCACACCGGTGGACACGCGCAGCTCGTTGGCCTTGAAGTTGTCGGTGCCGTTGTAGACGTTGCCGAAGTCGACGAAGGCCGACACGCGGGCCGACGGGCTGTCGAACAGGCGCGGGAAGTAGGCTTCGACCGAACCGACGGTCTTCAGCGAACCACCCAGCGGCTGGCCGTTCGGGTAGCCGCTGGTGACTTCACGCGGGCCGAGGGTGTTGTCCTCGAAACCACGCACCGAGTTGGTACCACCGGCGTAGAAGTTCTCGTAGAACGGCAGGCCCGATGCGGTGACGGTACGGGTGGTGCCGTCGCCGTTGTCGATCACGCGGGTCTTGTCATTGCCGTAGGCATCACCGTAGCCGATTTCGGCGCGGGTGTTGATCACCAGCGAGGGGATGATCGGCCAGTACTTGCTGATCTGGTAGTTCAGCTTGTAGTACTCGATGGTCGAACCCGGCAGGGTGGTTTCCAGGCCCACGCGCTGGTAGGTACCGCGGGTCGGCATGAAGTAGTCGTTGCGCGAGTCGCGCGCCCAGCCCAGTTCCGTGCGCCATGCATGGAAGGTGCGGCTGCCGACGGCATCGATGTAGTCGATGATCGATTTCGGAGTCGAGCCCGCATACGTGGTGATCTGGTTGCTGTCGATGCCGAACATCAGCGAGACGGTGTCGGTCTCGGTGATCGGCACGCCGAACACCACCTGCGCCGAACCGTTGGTGCTGTTGTACTGCGCGGTGTTGAAGTCGGAGTAGTCCAGTTCGCGCCAGGACAGGTTGTAGCCCAGCGAGACGCCGTCATCGGTGAAGTACGGGTTGGTGTAGCTGAAGCCGTAGCGCTGCAGGTAGCTGCTGCGCGAGGCTTCGACCGACACGCGGTTGCCGCCGCCGAGGAAGTTGTTCTGCGACAGCTGCACCGAGGTGGTCATGCCGTAGGACTGCGAATAACCCAGGCCGAACACGAAGCTGCCCGAGGTGGTTTCCTTGACGTTGTAGACGACGTCGACCTGGTCGTTGCTGCCGCTGACGGCCGGGGTCTCGACTTCGACGCCTTCAAAGTAGCCCAGGCGCTGCAGGCGGATCTTGGAACGGTCGATGGCGGCCTGCGAATACCAGCTGTTCTCGAACTGGCGCATTTCGCGGCGCATCACCTCGTCGGAGGTGCGGGTGTTGCCCTTGAAGATGATGCGGCGGACGGTCACGCGCGGGCCGGGCACGACCTGCATGTTGACCGCCACGGTCTGCTCGGCGCGGTTGGTGGTCGGAATCGGGTTCACCTTGGCGAAGGCGTAACCGATGTTGGACAGCGAGTTGGTGATCGAGTCGGAGCTGAACTCCAGCAGCGCACGCGAGAACGTGTCGCCGGACTTCTGCACGACCATGCGCTCGACGTCTTCCTGCGGCAGGATCGTATCGCCGCTCACCTTGATCTCGGAGATCTTGTACTGGTCACCTTCGGTCACGCCGGCGGTGATGAACATGTCGCGCTTGTCGGGGCTGATCGAGACCTGCGTCGAGTCGATGCTGAAGTCGACATAGCCGCGGTCCAGGTACCAGGAGTTGAGCTTCTCCAGGTCGCCGGACAGCTTTTCCTTGGAGTACTGGTCGTCACGGCGGTACCACGACGCCCAGTTGTGCTCCTTGGACTCCCAGTATTCCAGGATGTCCTTGCTCTCGTACTTCTCGGTGCCGACGATGTTGACGTGGCGGATCTTGGCCGCCTTGCCTTCCTTGATCGCGATGGCGATGTCGACACGGTTGCGGTCCAGCGGGCTCACCGTCGGGGTGATGTCGACGGTGTATTTGCCACGATCGTTGTACTGGCGGCGAAGTTCCTGGGTCACGCGGTCCAGGCTCAGGCGATCGAAGGTGCCGCCTTCGGTCAGGCCGATGTCGGACAGGCCCTTGAGCAGCTGGTCGGACTTGATGTCCTTGTTGCCGGTGACGGTCAGCTTGTTGATCGCCGGACGTTCCTTGACGGTCACCACCAGGATGCTGCCCTGGCGATCCAGCTGCACGTCTTCGAAGAAACCGGTCTTGTACAGGGCGCGGATGGTCTCGCCGACCTTGCTGTCGGTGACGGTTTCGCCACGCTCGACCGGCAGGTAGGTGAACACCGTACCGGAGCTGATGCGCTGCAGGCCGTCGACGCGGATGTCGCTGACAGTGAAGGGCTCGGCTGCCTGGGCCAGGGCGGGAGCGCCGGTGACGGCGGCGAGGGCGAGGGCCAGCAGGCGGCGATTGGGGAGTCGCGTCATGTCACGTCCGGTAGGAAGGTCGATTGCATTGGTAAGGGATGCCGACGCTGTAGACGGCAAAAACATGGAAAAGTTCATCGCGGGACCAGGCCGAGGATGTCGTTGTAGAACGCCAATCCCATCAGCCCGGCCAGCAACGCCAGGCCGATGTATTGGCCGGCGGCGACGGCACGCTCGCTCAGCGGGCTGCCCTTGACCAACTCGATAAGGTAATACAGCAGGTGGCCGCCGTCCAAGATGGGGATCGGCAGCAGGTTGATGATGCACAGGCTCAGCGACAGCAGGGCGAGGAACTGGATGAACCAATCCACGCCCCGTTTGGCCGAAATATTGGCGACCCGGGCAATGGTGACCGGGCCGGAAACGTTCTGCAGCGAGGCTTTGCCGGTGACGATCCGGCCCATCATGGCCAGTGAATCGGCGGCCATCCTGCCGGTTTCACGTACCGCCACCGTCACCGACTGCAGCGGGCCGAACTTGAGCAGGGTGTCGTAGGCAGGGCTGTAGCTCTTGGCAAAGCCGGCGCCGATCTGCCAGGTGGGCTGGCCCTTGCCGTCCTTGCCCTGGCGCGGGGTGATCTCCAGCGCCAGGCGCTCGCCACCACGCAGCACCTCGATCATCGCCGGGCCACCACGGCGGCCGAGGCTGCCCACTTCGCTGATGGCCTGCTCGACGCTGTCGATGCGCTGGCCGTCGATCGCCACGATCAGATCGCCGGTCTGCAGGTGACCTTCCGCAGCCGAACCCTTCACGATGTTGTCCACCAGCGGCGGCTGCAGCCATGCGCGCCAGTACACGCCGGCCAGGATCGGAACCCGGCGTTCATCGAAGCCGGCCGGCAGCTGTGACAGCGGCAGGGTGCGCGAGCGCAGCTGGTCTGCGGGGTCGAGAACCTGCAGGGTCACGTCGCGACGGTCCATCGCCGCCGCGGTCAGGGCCATGCTGGCCTCACCCAGGGTGATCACATCACGGCCGTCCACGCTCAGCAGGCGGTCGCCGCTGCCGAGCCCGGCCGTGGCGGCCATGCCCGTAGCGCGGCCCACGGTTGCGGAATAGTCCTGCTTGCCGATCACGAACATCGCCCACAGCAGCAGGATGCACAGCAGCAGGTTGGCGACAGGGCCGGCCGCCACAATGGCGATGCGCTGCCACACGGTCTTGTGGTTGAAGGCCTGGCCGCGCTCGTGCGGATGGACCTCGACTTCGCGTTCGTCGAGGAATTTCACATAGCCGCCCAGCGGGATGGCGGCGATGGCGAACTCGGTGCCATGGCGGTCGCGGCGCGACCACAGCGGACGGCCGAAGCCGACCGAGAAGCGCAGCACCTTGACCCCGCACAGGCGCCCGACCCAGTAATGCCCGAATTCGTGGAAGGTGACCAGCAGCCCAAGGCTCACGATCATCCACCAGACCGATCCGATGAAGTCAGTCATGCAGGTTCACATTGGCGGACACGGGCGGCGGCGTCATACGGGATGGGTGCGCTGTTCAGGTGGCGGCGATGGCGTTCAGGGTCAGCTGGCGGGCCCGCTGGTCGGCGGACAACAGAACCTCAAGTGTATCGGCTGGTTCGGTCGGCAGTGTTGAAAGAGCGTTAGCAACCAGCGTCGGAATGGTCAGGAAGCCTATGCGGCCCTGAAGAAACGCTGAAACAGCCTCTTCGTTGGCGGCGTTCAGCACCGCCGGGGCGGTACCACCGGCGCGCATCGCCTGCCACGCCAGGGCCAGACAGGGGAAGGCGTCGGTGTCGGGGGCCTCGAAATCCAGCCGACCCTGGGTCAGCAGGTCCAGACCGGACACGCCCGATTCGATCCGTTGCGGCCAGCCCAGGCCCACCGCCAGGGTAGTGCGCATGTCCGGCAGGCCCATCTGCGCCAGCGTGGAGCCGTCAACGAACTCCACCAGCGAATGCACCAGGCTCTGCGGGTGCACCAGCACCTCGATGCGCTCGCCGGGGATGCCGAACAGATGATGGGCCTCGATCACTTCCAGGCCTTTATTCATCAACGTCGCCGAATCGACCGAGATCTTCGGCCCCATCGACCACTTCGGGTGCGCCACGGCCTGAGCCGGGGTGACCTCCTGCAGTTCGGCGCGGCTGCGACCCCGGAACGGTCCACCCGAGGCGGTCAGCAGGATGCGGCGCACGCCGGCACCGTCAAGGCTGGCATCACGTGAACGCAGGCACTGGAAGATCGCACTGTGCTCGCTGTCGATCGGGATGATCTCGGCGCCGGCACGTTCGGCGGTACGGGTCAGCAGTTCGCCGGCCAGTACCAGTGATTCCTTGTTGGCCAGCAGGATGCGCTTGCCGGCCGCAGCGGCGGCCAGGGTCGAGGACAGGCCGGCGGCGCCGACGATCGCGGCAACCACGGTATCGCAGGCGTCACTGGCGGCAAGCTGGTCCAGCGCGGCATGGCCGGCGTGGGCCTGGGTGGCCAGGCCGGCGTCGCGCAGGCCGTCGCGCAGTTCGGCATACAGGGTTTCGTCGGCGATCACCGCATGCGCGGGCCGGTGCTGCCGGCACAGGGCCAGCAGCGCCTGTACCTGGCGGCCGGCGGCGAGCACGGTGGCCTGGTAACGCAGCGGATGGCGGGCGATCACGTCAAGCGTGGAGGCACCAATCGAGCCGGTGGCGCCGAATACGGCGACCCGGCGCAGGTCTGCAGCAGCATCCATGGTCAGAACCCGAAGATTTCCTTGCCCAGTGCGAACACCGGGATGGCCGCCAGCACGCCGTCGACGCGGTCGAGCACGCCGCCGTGGCCGGGGATCAGGTGGCCTGAATCCTTGGCGCCGGCATGGCGCTTGATCAGGCTTTCAAACAGGTCGCCCAGTACCGAGGCGAACACGGCCACCACCGAGGTGACCAGCAGGCCCGGCAGGTGCGCGGCATCGATGCCGGCCAGCCAGCCCAGGCCGACGGCCACTGCGACACCGGCGATCAGCCCACCGACAAGGCCTTCCCAGGTCTTGTTCGGGCTGATCCGCGGTGCCAGCTTGTGCTTGCCGAAGTGACGGCCGGCGAAGTAGGCGCCCGAATCAGCGGCCCAGACCAGCGCCAGCGCGGCCAGCAGCCACAGGTGGCCCTGATGGCCCGGCGGGTCGCCGCCGGCATGGATCAGCACCAGCGCCGCCCACGCCGGCACGATCGCCAGGGTGCCCGCCAGCAGCTTGAGGATGCGCGCCGGACTGCCGGGCTGCGCGCCGAAGTTGAAGAAGCGCAGCCACACCAGCGCGCCCAGCCACCATGCCACGCCCACCAGGGTCGCGATCTGGAACAGCACCAGGGTGCCGGCATCGGCCCACACCAGCAGCACCATCAACACCAGGTTGAGGACCAGCAGCACGGTGCGGGCGAGGGTGTCTTCGACATCGGCCAGTTTCAGCCATTCCCACAGGCCGATCAGCAGCACGGCAGCAGCGGCGGCGGCCAGCCATTGCGTGGGCAGCAACAGGATCGCAGCAATGGCGACCGGCGCCATGATCAGCGCGGCGAGGACTCGGGTCTTGGTCATGGGCTGGACGTCTCGGTGGCCAGGGCGGCGATCTGGGCGCTGGTCAGGCCGAAGCGGCGCTCACGGCTGGCATAGGCATCCAGCGCCAGCTGCAGCTGCGCGGCGTCGAAATCCGGCCACAGCGCTTCGGTGAACCACAGCTCGGTATAGGCCAGCTGCCACAGCAGGAAATTGCTGATGCGGGTATCGCCGCCGGTGCGGATGAACAGGTCCGGTGGCGGCAGGTCGGCAAGAGCCACCTGTCGCCCCAGCAGGGATTCGTCGATCTGCTCGGGAAGCAGGCGGCCGGCGGCCACTTCAACGGCCAGTGCGCGTGCGGCACGGGCAATGTCCTGACGGCCACCATAGCTGGCAGCAATCGACAGGGTCAGGGCACTGTTGTCGGCAGTGCGCTGTTCGGCCAGCTGCATGCGGCTGACCAGCCCGGCGCCGAAGCGCTCGCGTTCGCCGATGAAGCGCACGCGCACACCGCGCCGATGCAGCTCGTCCACTTCGCGATCGAGCGCGCCGAGGAACAGTTTCATCAACGCATCGACTTCTTCCTGCGGCCGACCCCAGTTCTCGCTGGAGAACGCGAACAGGGTCAGCGCCGGAATGCCCAGTTCCAGGCAGCGCTCGATGGTGCGGTTGACCGCACGCGCACCGGCCCGATGGCCGATCACGCGGGGGCGACGGCGCTGCTGTGCCCAACGCCCGTTGCCATCCATGATGATGGCAACGTGGCGCGGCAGGGCGGCCGGCAGGGGGGGCGGGACTGAAGGCATCGACTTCAGACC
>NZ_QAIJ01000024.1:0-7572 GCF_003060985.1 Stenotrophomonas sp. HMWF023 | reverse complement strand
CTCTCAACATCGCAGAGCCGACCAACCGCTGTTGCTGTTGCTGTTGCTGTTGCTGTTGCTTCAAAGCCTGCCGCAGGCAGCGCCGCAGCCGCCGCTGCAAGAAAACCTGAATACGTTCGAACAGCCCACCTCAATCCCCCGCCCCCGCGGCCGATAACGGTCATGTCACCGCTGCTCCCGACCAGCACCGGCGCCTCCACCCACCACGACCCGGGTACTGCTCGATGAATCTCCTGCATCGCTGGCAACACTACTTCAGCAATCTCTCCGTCCGACGCAAGCTCAATCTGCTCACGCTGCTGATCGCGCTGGGCGTGATCGCGCTCTCGGTGATCGCTGCCCGCATGCAGTACCTGGACCTGACCGATACCCGCAAGTCTTCGCTGAAGACCCAGGTCGAACTGAGCTACGGCATCCTCGACCACTACCATCGCCTCGCCGGAACCGGTGAGCTCAGCGAAGAGGCTGCAAAGGCCGCCGCGCTGCAGGCGCTGGAGGTCATGCGCGCGCACAACGATACTTACTACTACAACATCTACGACACCGGCTATCACGTGCTCATGCATCCGTTCCGCAAGGATCTGGTGGGCAAGGACATGAAGGATTTCCGTACCGGCGATGGCATCCGCATCTACTACGACCAGATCGAAGCGGCCAAGGCCGGCGGTGGCTTCGTCGCCTATCGCTGGGCCAAGCCCGGCGAGAAGGGCGAGGTCGAGAAAGTGGCCTATGCCGGCCTGTTCAAGCCCTGGAACTGGGTGGTCAGCAGCGGCGTCTATATGGATGACGTGCAGCAGCAGGCACTGGTCTTCACCGCCATCATGACCCTGGCCGGCGGCGTGCTGGTGCTGATCGTGCTGGCCCTGAGCTGGGTCATCGGCAACCGCATCGCGCGCCCGTTGAAGCAGGCCACCGCCGTCGCAGAGGGCATCGCTGGCGGCAAGCTGGACAGCCACATCGGTCCGCAGCCGCATGACGAACCCGGTCGCCTGCTCGAAGCTATGTCACGCATGCAGCAGCAGCTGCACGCGGTCATCAGTGGCCAGCGCGAAATGGCACGCCGTCACGATGAAGGTGAACTCAGCTACCGCATCGACGCCAGCGCCTTCCCCGGCGAGTACGGGCTGATGGTGCAGGAAACCAACGCCCTGGTCGGTGGCCACGTACAGACCCTGCACGATGTACTGAACGTGGTGCAGCAGTACGCCGTCGGCGACCTCAGCGGCGACATCGCCCGCTACCCGGGCGAGAAGGCGGCGATGACCACGACCGTCGACACGGTCAAGGCCAACCTCGGCCGCATCAATGCCGAGATCAAGCAGCTGGCCAGTGCTGCAGCCGCGGGCGACTTCAGTCAGCGTGGCGATGCGCAGCGCTTCGATCACGATTTCCGCACCATGCTGGAAAACCTCAACGCCATGATGGCGGTCAGTGATGACAACCTCGGCAAGCTCTCGCAGCTGCTGTCGTCCATCGCCGACGGCGACCTGACTGCGCGCATGCACGGTGACTACCAGGGCGTGTTCGCGCGCATGCGCGACGATGCCAACGCCACGGTCAGCCAGCTGACCCAGATCGTTGGTCAGATCCAGCTCAGTGCTTCCAGCATCACCCTGTCAGCCGGCGAAATCGCCTCGGGCAACAGCGACCTGTCGCGCCGCACCGAACAGCAGGCGGCCAATCTGGAAGAAACCGCCGCGTCGATGGAGGAGCTGACCTCCACCGTGCGCCAGAACGCCGAGCACGCGCGCCAGGCCAACCAGCTCGCCATCGGCGCGCACGGCGTGGCCTCGCAGGGCGGCAGCGTCGTTGGCCAGGTGGTCACTACCATGTCGGCCATCGAAGCGTCGTCGAAGAAGATCGCCGAGATCATCAGCGTGATCGATGGCATCGCATTCCAGACCAACATCCTGGCGCTCAATGCCGCGGTCGAAGCCGCCCGAGCCGGTGAACAGGGCCGCGGTTTCGCCGTGGTCGCCAGCGAAGTGCGTACCCTCGCCCAACGTTCGGCCGCCGCTGCCAAGGAGATCAAGGGCCTGATCGACGAATCGGTCGGCAAGGTCGCCGAAGGCTCCAGCCTTGTCCACCAGGCCGGCAGCACCATGGGCGAGATCGTCGCCTCGGTGCAGCGCGTGACCGACATCATGGCCGAGATCTCCGCCGCCTCGCAGGAACAGTCGGCCGGCATCGAGCAGGTCAACCAGACCGTAGTGCAGATGGACGAAACCACCCAGCAGAACGCCGCGCTGGTGGAAGAAGCCACCGCTGCTGCACGGGCGATGGAGGAACAGGCCGCGCAACTGGCCGACGCCGTGGCGATCTTCCGCCTCGACAACCAGGTTGCCGTCGCAGTGAAGGCGGTGACCGCCAAGGTCGCGCCGAAGGCCGCCAGCCCTGCGCCTTCGCGGCCGTTGTCGACGCCTGCACCGATCCGCCGCACCCACTCCAGCACCGTCGTCTCCAACGACGGCGACTGGCAGGAATTCTGATCCTCGCGGCGGCTGCGGCCGCCGCCCCGCCGATGGACACGTCACCCGTGCAGAGCCCTACCCCCATCGTCAGCGGTACGCGCGAATTCGAGTTCGCCGACCGTGATTTCCGCCGCGTCTGCGACCTGATCTACCAGCGCGTGGGCATCGCCCTCGCCCCGGCCAAGCGCGACATGGTGTACGGACGCCTGTCGCGCCGCCTGCGCACGCTGGGCATGCGCAGCTTCCAGCAGTACCTGGACCATCTGGAACAAGGCGATGGTGACGAGTGGCAGGCATTCACCAATGCGCTGACCACCAATCTCACCGCGTTCTTCCGCGAGCCGCACCATTTCGACAAGCTGCGCGAGGAACTGCAGCAGCGCAACGGGCGCGGCCCGCTGCTGCTGTGGTCGTGCGCCGCCTCCACCGGTGAAGAGCCCTACTCGATGGCGATCACCGCCTGCGAAGCGTTCGGCACCCTGAAGCCGCCGGTGCGCATCGTCGCCACCGACGTCGATACCCAGGTGCTGGCCACCGCAGGGCGCGGCGTCTACAACATCGACCGCGTCGCCGGCCTCGATCCAGACCTGCGTCGCCGCTACTTCCAGCGTGGCAGCGGTCCCAACGAAGGCCAGTGCCGCGTGCTGCCGGCGCTGCGCGAGTTGATCGAATTCCGCCCATTGAACCTGTTGGCGCCGCGCTACGACGTCGGCGGTCCGTTCGACGCGCTGTTCTGCCGCAACGTGATGATCTACTTCGACAAGCCGACCCAGCGCGCGATTCTCGGCCGCCTGGTCAATCATCTGGCCGACGACGGCCTGCTCTACACCGGCCACTCGGAAAACTACCTGCACGCTGCCGATCTGATCCAACCCTGCGGCCGTACCCTGTACCGACGCGCACAGGGAGCCAGCGCATGAATGCTTCGCTGCGCACCGATGATGTGATGCGCTACCAGGACGCACGCTTCAAGACCATCGCCGCCAAGCTGCTGCCCACCCAGTACCTGGTGGTGGATGACACCACCGCGCTGACCACGACGCTCGGCTCCTGCGTGGCGGCTTGCCTGCGCGACCCGGTGCTGAAGATCGGCGGCATGAACCACTTCCTGCTGCCCGAGGGCAACGCCGGCGACGGCGCGCCCGCACGCTATGGCAGCTACGCAATGGAACTGCTGATCAACGACATGCTCAAGCGCGGTGCCCACCGCAAGCGCATCGAGGCGAAGGTATTCGGCGGCGCCAACGTGCTGAAGGGCTTCACCAGCAATCCGGTAGGCACGCGCAACGCCGAGTTCGTGCGTCAGTACCTGCAGGCCGAACACATCCCGATCCTCGCCGAAGACCTGTGCGGCATCCACCCGCGCAAGATCTGGTTCTTCGCCGATACCGGCCGCGTCGTCGTGCAACGCCTGCCGCATGCACACGAAGCCGAAGTGGCCGCGACCGAATCGGCCGTGCGCGCGCGCCTGTCCAAGGCCCCGGTCACCGGTGGCGTGGAGCTGTTCGAATGACCCTGACCGGCAACTCCCCCTGCCGGGTCCTGATCGTCGACGATTCCGCCGTCGTGCGGCAGATGCTCACCGAAATCCTGTCCAGCGATCCGGCCATCGACGTGGTCGGCACCGCTGCCGACCCGCTGCTGGCGCGCGAGAAGATCAAGCGCCTGGCTCCGGACGTGATCACCCTGGACGTGGAAATGCCACGCATGGATGGCCTGGCGTTCCTGGAAAACCTGATGCGCCTGCACCCGCTGCCGGTGGTGATGATCTCTTCGCTGACCGAACGCGGTGCCGATACCACCCTGCAGGCGCTGGGGCTGGGCGCGGTGGACTTCGTTTCCAAGCCCAAGCTTGATGTGGCCCGCGGCCTGCAGGCCTATGCCGATGAAATCATCGCCAAGGTGAAGATGGCTGCGCGCTCACGGGTGCGCCCGCTGGTGCGCGTTGCAACACCGAAACTCACGCTGGACGCCGCCCCTGCCCTGCGTCCGGCGGCAACCCAGTTCCGCACCACCGACCGTCTGATCGCCATCGGCTCCTCTGCCGGCGGCACCGAAGCACTGCGCGTGGTGCTCGAAGGCATGCCCGCCGACGGTCCCGCAGTGGTGATGACCCAGCACTTGCCCGCCAGTTTCAGCACTGCTTTCGCCGAGCGCCTGGACCGTCATTCGGCGATGGCCGTACGCGAAGCCAGCGATGGCGAAGCGGTGCTGCCCGGCCATGCGTACCTGCCGCCCGGCGGCAAGCACCTGCGGATCATCCGCGACGGTGCACGCTGGCGCTGCCGCGTGGATGACGGCCCGGCGGTGAACCGACACAAGCCGGCAGTCGACGTGCTGTTCCGTTCGGTGGCGCAGGCCGCAGGTGGCAATGCCATCGGCGCCATCCTCACCGGCATGGGCGATGACGGCGCACGCGGCCTGCTGGAAATGCGCCAGGCCGGCGCTCCGACGCTGGTGCAGGACGAGGCCTCCAGCGTGGTCTGGGGCATGCCCGGTGCAGCGTTCAAGCTCGGCGCGGCCGAGGAACAGGTACCGCTGGAGCGCATAGCCGAGCGTCTGCTGGCGCTGTCCCGCAGCTGATGGGACGGCTGTAGAGCCGAGCCCATGCTCGGCTGCTTTTCGGGCCCCGCTCCGGCAAGCCGAGCATGGGCTCGGCTCTACAGGCCATCACGCAACAAAAAACTTCGGCTTTCACCAGGGTTCTTCGGTTCAACAGGCTGCGCGCAAGTGTGCTTTGATTGCAGCCTTGCACAAGGAATGCTGCGCATGACCCCAAGGATGTGGAAGGCCGCCCTGGTGGCCATACTGCTGTCACTGCCACTGGCCCCGGCCGTCGCCAGCGGCGACCTGTTCTACTTCGAAGCAAAACACGGCAAGCTGGTTTTCACCCTCATGCTGGTGGGCCGCGAGGATCCCGGTGAGGTGAATGTCAGCTGGTCGGGACCGTCTGCTCCCGATGCAGCGAACGTCCGTCGCCGGTACTACATCGAATTCGACCGCGCACGGAAGCGGGCCTATGTGCGTCCGCTGCACCGTGATGGGCTGCCCTGGTTCGAGATGGACGTCTCCGGTGGCCGGGGCAATGTGCTCTTTGCCGGGAAGCGCCTTCAAGGCACTGCCGACTGGACCATCCAGTAGCAGATATCCCTCGGAATGCGCCCGTGGGTTCTCCGCTTCAACTGCCTGCCGGGCAATGCCCGGCACCGCTACTTCACGCAGTCGCAGTTACGGTCCCGACACCGTGATCCGCACCTTTCCGCGCACCGGTACGCCATCCCTGCTGGCGGCGTTGTAGCTCCATCGATACGCCGCCTCCACGGCCGCCGCATCCAGCTTCGCCGACCCACTGCCGCGCGCGATTTCCACAGCATACGGGCGGCCCTGCTCGTCTACGTCCACCAGCAGCGTGGCCGCACCAACTCCGCGCTCGGATGGCTGATGGTTCTCAAGCTGCACGGGATGCTGCCGCTGCGAGTCGGCATCGACCGAGGCGTAGGTTTCCACCTTTTCGGCTGTCTCAGACCTTGACGCGTTGGCCCGGGCGATCTCCAGGAACTGCTCCTGCAGCAGGAACACCCTGCGTTCGTCAGCGCTCATCCGCGTATCGGCAGACTCTTCATCGGCCCGCACATCCTGCTGCGCGATTGCAGCCGGTGCCATGGCCCAGCCCGCCATCATTGCTCCCAGCGCTACCCAGCGTCGTCGATCCGCCAACATCCATGTCTTCCTGAAAAAGCCGCGTCGAAGTCTAACCCGCAGCCGGCGCCGCAGGTGCCCACAAAAAACCCCCGGCATTCACCGGGGGTTCTTCGTTTACATCATCAACCGATCAGCAGGATCAGGCAGCGACCGTGTTGGCCACGTCCTGGTATTCCTCGATCTGGTCGAAGTTCATGTAGCGGTAGATCTCCGCGCCGCTGGCGGCGATCACGCCCACATCGGCCATGTACTCTTCCTTGGTCGGGATGCGGCCCAGGCGCGAGCAGATTGCCGCCAGTTCCGCCGAACCCAGGTACACGTTGGTGTTGCGGCCCAGGCGGTTCGGGAAGTTGCGGGTCGAGGTCGACATCGCGGTGGAGCCTTCGCGGATCTGCGCCTGGTTGCCCATGCACAGCGAGCAGCCCGGCATTTCCATGCGTGCGCCGGTGGCGCCGAAGGTGCCGTACACGCCTTCCTTGGTCAGCTCGGACGCATCCATCTTGGTCGGCGGGGCCACCCACAGGCGGGTCGGCAGGTCGCGCTTGCCTTCCAGCAGCTTCGCAGCGGCACGGAAGTGACCGATGTTGGTCATGCACGAACCGATGAACACTTCATCGATCTTGGCGCCGGCAACTTCGGACAGGGTCTTCACGTCATCCGGGTCGTTCGGGCAGGCCACGATCGGCTCGTGGATGTCGGCCAGGTCGATGTCGATGACGGCAGCGTACTCGGCGTCGGCATCCGGCTCCAGCAGCTCCGGGTTGGCCAGCCACGCTTCCATCTTCTCGATGCGACGCTGCAGCGAACGCGGATCCTGGTAACCCTCGGCAATCATCCACTTCAGCAGCGTGATGTTGCTGGTGAGGTACTCGATGATCGGCTCCTTGTTCAGGCGCACCGAGCAGCCGGCAGCCGAACGCTCGGCCGAGGCATCGGACAGTTCGAATGCCTGTTCGACCTTCAGTTCCGGCAGGCCTTCGATTTCCAGGATGCGGCCGGAGAAGATGTTCTTCTTGCCAGCCTTGGCCACGGTCAGCAGGCCCGACTTGATCGCGTACAGCGGGATCGCGTTGACCAGGTCACGCAGGGTCACGCCCGGCTGCATCTTGCCCTTGAAACGCACCAGCACCGACTCCGGCATGTCCAGCGGCATGACGCCGGTGGCAGCGGCGAAGGCGACCAGGCCAGAACCGGCCGGGAACGAAATGCCCACCGGGAAACGGGTATGCGAGTCGCCACCGGTGCCGACGGTGTCCGGCAGCAGCATGCGGTTGAGCCAGCTGTGGATCACGCCGTCGCCCGGACGCAGCGAGATGCCGCCACGGGTGGAGATGAATTCCGGCAGGGTGTGGTGGGTCTTGACGTCCACCGGCTTCGGGTAGGCCGCGGTGTGGCAGAA
>NZ_QAIJ01000197.1:56789-65392 GCF_003060985.1 Stenotrophomonas sp. HMWF023 | reverse complement strand
ATCTGCACCGCCGACTCGCGCAGCGAGGTACCGGTCTGCATCACCCGGTTGGCCATGCTGCCGGCGAAGTCGTTCTGGAAGAAGCTCAGGCTCTGCCGCACCACGTAGTTGTGCATCAACCAGCGCGAGCGATTGCTCAGGCCTGGCACGATGGCCTGGTTGACCAACAGATTGTGCAGGCCGACCAGGATCGGGCGCGCGATGACCGTGATGAACAGCATCCAGCCGAGGGTATCGGCATGGCGCTGGAAGAAGTCCGCGCCCGGCTGCTCTGCAACCATGTCGACGATGCGGCCGAGGAAATCGAACATCGCCACTTCCACCAGCGCCAGCAGCAGGCCGGCGATCAGGGTGGCCAACAGCACCGGCCACACCGGCCGCAGGTAGTGCAGGTAGAACGGCACCACGGTGCGCGGCGGCATGCGCCCGTCAATGGGCGGAAACACCGGAATCAGGGATTCAAACCAACGGAACATCGCATTCCCTCGCCATCGATAGCCGGCGGAGTATCCCACGCCGCGTGTGTACGCCGGCCGACGATCGCCACCGGTTTCGGGTAGCGCCGGGCTATGCCCGGCGGATCCCCTGCAATCGCGCTACGCGCTCGCCGGACGTGGTCCGGCGCTACCAATCCGTTCCGCCAAACGGTAGCACCGCGCCACGCCCGGCGGCGTTATTTCACCGGGGTGAACAGCAGATCCTGGAAATCGAAGCTGAAATCGGTCAGGTCGGAGATCGGCTGCATGCGCACCTCGCGCACTTTTCCATCTGGGTCCAGGCTGAAATTCACGAACGCATCGGCATTGAGCGAGCGATCATCCCAGCGCACGATGAAAGTGTCGTGCTGCCAGTGTTCCAGGCGGCCGCTCAGCTGTGCTGTCTTTGCGAAGCGCAGCCGCAGGTCCTTGCCTTCCGCGCGGATGACCATGTCGCCATACCAGCGGTCGCGGTAGGTCGCCGCATACCCGGCCAGCGGCAACGACGGCCTGCTGCCCTTGTCACGCTCCGCCTGGTGCTTGGCCCATGCTTCGTCGGCCTTGTCCTGGCCCTTGGCCACGCCCTTGGCATAGGCATCCACCCAGTCGTGCTTTTCACCGCCCAGATAGGCATCAAGCACGCTCAGCGTGATCGCATTGAATGCCGCACCCACTTCCTGGTTGGTCAGCACCACCACGCCCAGCTTCTCGCCCGGCACCAGGGTCAGCCGCGAAACCATGCCCGGCCAGCCACCGGTGTGCCAGACCAGCTTCTGCCCGCGATAGTCGCTCAGGCTCCAGCCCTCGCCATAGCCGGCGAAGTTGGCCCGCGCCGGCGCCAGCTCCGGCACGCTTGGTGCCGGAATCGTCTGCGGCGTGATCATCTGCCACATCTGCTGCTGGCTCTTGGCAGTGAACAACGGCGTGCCATCGGCCAGCTTGCCTTCGGCCAGCTGCACCTGCATCCAGCGTGCCATGTCGTGGGCACTGGAATAGATGCCACCGGCACCGGCGTTGTTCGACCAGGTCAACGGCGCAACGGTACGCAGATCCTTGAAATCGTACTTGGCGTGACCGACCGCAGCGTTGTCGCCGGCCTTGAGGTGATCGGCGTTGTAACGCGTGCCGGCCATGCCGACCTTGTCGAAGATGCGCGTCTGCAGGAACTGCTGGTAGCTCATGCCCGAGACGTGCTCGATCACCTGCTGGGCGACCGCATACAGGATGTTGTCGTAGGCATAGCGCTCGCGGAAACCGCCTTTCAGCGGTACCTGGCCAAGGCGCTGTACGACTTCGGCATTGCTGTAGGAGGTGGTCGGCCAGAACAGCAGATCGCCCGCACCCAGGCTCAGGCCACTGCGGTGCGAAAGCAGGTCGCGGATCGTCATCTGCCCGGTCACGAACGGATCGGACATGCGGAACGATGGCAGGTGGTCGATCACCTTGTCGTCCATCTTCAGCTTGCCGTCCTCGGCCAGCAGATTCAGCGAGGTGGCAGTGAAGGCCTTGGTGTTGGAGGCAATCGCGAACAGGGTGTCGGCCTCGACCGGCGCCGGCTTGCCCAGTTCACGCACGCCCCAGCCACGTTCCAGCACCACCTGCCCGTCCTTGACCACGGCCACGGCGATACCGGGCACGTCGAACTGCGCGCGCACGCGCTCGACGGTCGCATCCAGGTCCTGCAGCTGCTGCGGCGTCGCCGCATTGGCCATGGTCGTGCACGCAAGCAGCACGGCTCCTCCGATCCAGGTTTTCATCCAGCACCATCTCCGAACAGGGGTAGCGGCCATGTGCAGGCCGTCACCGGGGTTTCGCGCGATGGTAACGGTCGCGGGTGCAGCCTGCCCTGTGCCATAGGAGGGGTGTCATGGGTGCGAACGGCCAGAGCAGCAACGGCTCCACCATCATTCCGTGCCTGCGCTACCGCGATGCGCTGGCCGCCATCGACTGGCTGCAGCGCGCGTTCGGTTTCCACGCGCAGGCCGTGTATGCCGACGGCGATACGGTGCACCACGCACAGATGGTGTTCGGCCAGGGCATGATCATGCTCGGATCTGCCAGCAACAGCGGCGAATGGGCCAAGCTGGCGGTGATGCCCGATGAAGTCGGTGGCCGGCAGACCCAGAGCGCCTGCGTGATCGTCACCGACGCCGACGCCCACTATGCACGGGCCAAGGCCGCCGGTGCGCGCATCGTCATCGACATTGCCGACCAGGCTTACGGTGGACGTGGCTATGCCTGCGCTGACCCGGAAGGCTACCTGTGGTGGTTCGGCAGTTACGATCCGTGGCGGGCGGAACACACGCAATGACGGCACGATCAGCGTCTGCGGCGCCGGTCCGCTGCGGTATCGGCGGCTGGGTGTTCCCGCAATGGCGTGGTGGCGCCTTCTATCCACCAGGGTTGATCCAGCGCGAAGAGCTGGCCTACGCCAGTCGCGCGTTGCGCTGCATTGAAATCAACGGCACCTTCTACCGCACCCCGACAGCTGCCCAGTGTGCGCAATGGGCAGCGCAGACGCCGGAGGGTTTCCGCTTCTCGATGAAGGCGCCGCGCCATCTGGTGCAGCGCCGTGACCTGTCGTCCACGATCGAGGCGGCAGGCTCGTTCCTGCAGGCAGCCATCGCTCTCGGCGACCGGCTCGGCCCGTTGCTCTGGCAGTTCGACCCGCAGCACCCGGCCGATGCCGTGGCGCTGGACACCTTCATGGCACAGCTGCCAAAGCAGCTGGATGGAACGGTGTTGCAACATGCGCTGGAGGTGCGCAACGCCAGCGTCCATGGGCCGGAACTGGTTGAAGCGGCGCGCCGGCATGGCGTGGCCCTGGTGATCGAAGACAGCGACGAGTCACCGTTGCACGGCGACCTCACCGCCGGCTTCGTCTATGCACGGATCAAACGCAGCCAGGCCAGGCTGACCGAAGGTCTTCCCCTGCCGATGCAGCAGCGCTGGGCCGGTCGCGCGCGGTGTTGGGCGCGAGGCGAGATAGTGGACGACCTGCCCTGCCTGGCCCCACCGGCCCCTGCTGCGCCGCGCGAGGTCTACCTGCTGTGCATCGGCGCCGGCAAGGTGCGCAACCCGGCGGCGGCGATGGCGCTGCAACGGCTCATCGACGGCGACTGAATGCGTGCAGATGGGCGTTGCGCGCGGCCTTGCCTCACAATAGGGCGATGAGCACACCCGACACCCGCAAAGCGCTTTGGCAGATCCACTTCTGTGTCCTGCTGTGGGGCGTCACCGCCATCCTCGGCAAGTTGATCACCCTGCCCGCGCTGCCGCTGGTGTGGTGGCGGATGCTGCTGGTGGTGGCGATGCTGGCACTGCTGCCGCGGGTCTGGCGCGGGCTGCGTACGTTGCCGCTGCGGCTGGTCGCCGGCTATGCCGGCATCGGCGCGCTGGTCGCGCTGCATTGGCTGACGTTCTATGGCGCGGTGAAGCTGGCCAATGCCTCGGTTGCTGCGACCTGCATCGCGCTGGCACCGGTGTTCACTTCGATCATCGAACCCTGGGTAGCCAAACGCCCGTTCCAGATGCGCGAGCTGGCCTTCGGCCTGGCCGTGCTGCCCGGTGTGGCGCTGGTGGTGGGCGGCGTGCCCGACGGCATGCGCATGGGCGTGTTGATCGGTGCGCTCTCGGCCCTGCTGGTGGCGGTGTTCGGCTCGCTCAACAAGCGCATGGTCAGTCATGCCGATCCGCTGACGGTCACTGCGCTGGAGCTGGGCGCCGGCACCATCACCCTGACCCTGCTGGCACCGCTGATGCCGTACCTGCTGCCGGCGCTGGCCAGCCCGTTGTGGATCGTTCCCGATCTGCACGACGGCATCCTGCTGCTGGTGCTGGCCGGTGTCTGCACGCTGCTGCCGTTCGCCCTGGCCCTGGTCGCGCTGCGCCACCTCAGCGCCTACACCGTGCAGCTGGTCACCAACCTGGAACCGGTCTACGCCGTGTTGCTGGCCGTGGTGCTGCTGCGCGAGCAGCACGAAGTCACCCCGTGGTTCTACCTGGGCGTGGCGATCATCGTCGGTGCCGTGTTCCTGCATCCGCTGCTCAACCGCCGCAAGCGCGTGCAGCATCCGGAGATCCTCGGCACATCCGAAGCGCGCAACATCGCCGATTGAGTGCGCCCGCGCATTGCGCGGATCTTCCCGGTACCCGTCTCAGCGCTGCGGCCAGTGCCAGGCCGGCGCATCCAGCAGGCCCTGCCCGCTCAGCAGCGTCCGCCCGTGCTCCTTGTACAGGTGCATCGAATGGCATTGCGGCGCCTGCTCCAACGCGGCGATCAAGCGCGTGGCATGCGATACGACCCAGACCTGGCTGCGCGCACTGGCGGCGATGATCAAGCGTGCCAGCGCCGGCAGCAGATCCGGATGCAGGCTGGTCTCCGGCTCGTTGAGCACCAACAGCGGCGGCGGCCGAGGCGTGTGCAGCGCCGCTGCCAGCAACAGGAAGCGCAACGTGCCGTCGGACAGTTCGGCCATCGACAGTGGCCGCAGCAGCCCGGGCTGGTGGAAGCGCAGCGCGAGCCGGCCATCCAGTTCCTCGAAGCTGACCGTCGCCCCCGGGAATGCATCCTCGACACTGCGCGCCAGCGCCTGCGGATCGCCGATTTCCAGGATCGTCACCCAGGCGGCGGCGAGGTCGCGGCCGTCATGGTGCAGCACCGGGGTACGGGTCGCCATCGCCGGTTGTCGCGCCGGTGCATCGGCATCGCTGCGGAAGTGGTCGTAGAAGCGCCAACGGCGGATGTACTCGCGCAAGGTGATGGCTTCCGGCATGCGCTGCGGATCGCCCACCTGGGTGAACAGGCTGTCGAACAGCGAAAGACGGTCGTCCACCAGGTCCCAGCCGCGCGCGTGCCGCTGCCGCACCAGCGCACCGCGGCGATCGACCAGCAGGTTGGCACTGCGCAGGAAAGGGCCCGCCCAGATGGCCTCGGCCTTGATCTGTGGGTCCAGCGCGAAGGCTGATCGGCTCGGCGGCGGATAGCCGAGGTCGATGGCGTAGCCGAATTCATCGGTGGCGAAGCCCAGCTTCAGCCCCACCGATTCCTGCCGCGGCCCGCCCTGCAACGGAATCTCACCGGCCAGCACACGGCGGTCGATCTTTTCCGGACCGGCCCACAGCGCCGAGCCCAATCCCCCCTCCCGCGCGAGTACCGCTGCGACACCGCCCTGCGCGGTTTCCGCCAGCAGGCGCAGCGCGCGGTACAGGCTGGATTTGCCACTGCCGTTGTCGCCGGTGACAACGTTGAGCCGCTGCATCGGCAGCACCAGCGCATGCAGTGATCGGTAATTGGCGATGGCCAGGGTCTGCAGCATGGTCGACGTCCTTGCAGTGAGACGTTGAGGGTGCCGTACGGGGATCGCAGTGGTTGCGACTGCATGGAAACGTCCGGGCCATCCACGCATGGCGTGGACTACTCTGGTGCATCCACGCATGGCGTGGATCTACTGGTGCATCCATGCATCGCGTGAAGCCACCGCAGCCGCTCCGGCGGTCAGGGCGCCACTTCCACCCGGTTGCGACCGGCGCCCTTGGCCCGGTACAGCGCGGCATCGGCACGGGCGAGGGTCTGCTCGGAGGTTTCATCGGGCCGGTGCTGCGCCACGCCGATGCTGATCGTCACCGGGAAGCCCAGCGGCAGGTTGGACACCGCCACGCGCAGGAACTCGCATTGCAGCTCGGCGGTGCGCAGATCCACGTCCGGCATCAGTGCGACGAATTCCTCACCGCCGTAGCGTGCGGCCATGCCGCGCCCGGCGAAGTGCGAGCGCAGCAGCGCCCCCAGTTCGGCCAGCACCCGGTCGCCGGTCGCATGGCCCTGGAAATCATTGATGTGCTTGAAATGGTCGATGTCCACCAGTGCCACGCAGGCCTGTCGGGCCTGCCCATCGACGGCGACCACGGCTTCACCCAGCGCGGCGGCCAGCGCGCGCCGGTTGGGCAGGCCGGTCAGCGCATCGGTCCGGCTCTGTTCGGCCAGGTCGGCATTCTGCGCCAGCAGCACGTCGTGGTAGTCCGACAGCAGCCGTTCGTAGTCGTCACGCTCGAGCATGTGCTTCTGGATGTCCAGCGCGAAGCGGCGCAGCTCCATCACCAGCATCACCTGCCGCGACAGCGCGGCCAACGCCTCGGCCTTGTCGCTTGCCAGGTGCTGCGGGCGCGCGTCGAACACGCACAGCGTGCCCAACGGCAGGCCGTCACTGCTGATCAGCGGTGCACCGGCATAGAAACGTACGTGCGGGTCGCCGGTCACCACCGGGTTGTCGTGGAAGCGCACGTCCTGCAGCGCGTCCTCGACCACCATGATCTCCTGCGGCTGCAGGATGGCATGACCGCACATCGAATCACTGCGGAGGGTCTCGGCCGCATCGATGCCCTGTATCGACTTGAACCACTGCCGCTCGACATCGATCAGGGTCACGGCCGCCATCGTCGTGCCACAGACCGCCTTGGCGATGGCGACCAGATCATCGAAGGAGCGTTCGCGTTCGGAATCGAGGATCCGGTAGCGGTACAGCGCTTCCAGGCGCAGCGCTTCGTTGGCGGGCTTGTCGGGCTTGATCATGCAGCGTCACGTTCCGGCAGGTCGCCGCAAAGTCTAGCTGATGTAGGCGCGCAGTCTGCGTAGGGGTAGTGCCGGCCGCTGGCCGGCATCCGTGTTCGTCTCACGCCCATGGCAGCCGGCCAGCGGCCGGCACTACCGGCAGTTCTTTACCAGTCCTGCTGCTGCGGCAACAGGCCGTGCAGCTCCTGCTCGGTCAGGTTGCGCCACTGGCCCGGCTTCAGTGCACCGATCTTGATGTTGTCGATGCGCACCCGGCGCAGCTGGGTCACGCGGTAGCCGAACTCGGCCGCCATCAACCGGATCTGCCGGTTCAGGCCCTGCTGCAGGGTGATGCGGAAACCGAACTTGGCAATCCGCGAGGTCTTGCACGGCAGCGTCATCTGGTCATGGATGCGCACGCCGCGGGCCATGGCGCGCAGGAATTCGTCGGTGACCGGCTTGTTCACCGCCACCAGGTATTCCTTCTGGTGGCCGTTTTCGGCGCGCAGGATCTGGTTGACGATGTCGCCGTTGCTGGTCATCAGGATCAGGCCTTCCGATTCCTTGTCCAGGCGGCCAATCGGGAAGATGCGCTGTTCGTGGCCGACGAATTCGACGATGTTGCCCTTCACCGTGCTTTCGGTGGTGCAGGTCACGCCCACCGGCTTGTTCAGCACGATGTACACGTGGCGGCGGGCGCCTGGCTTGCGGGCAGTGCGAACGCGCAACGGCTGGCCGTCGACCAGTACCTTGTCATCCTCACCGACCACCGCGCCGGTGCCGGCGGCGTGGCCATTGACGGTGACCCGGCGGGCGGCGATCAGGCGATCGGCCTCGCGACGGGAGCAGAAGCCGGTGTCGGCGATGTATTTGTTGAGTCGGCTGGTCATCGCCCCATTATCCGGCATCGCCGCCCTTCCCGCCTCATGCCGTGGTCAACGGATCTTCGGTTTCGCCATCGAACACCCGGTTGCGGCCACTGCGCTTGGCCACGTACATGGCGTGGTCGGCGCGTCGCAGCAGTGCGGCCAGGTCATCTTCGGTCGGCCGCCACTGTGCCAGGCCGATGCTCGCGGTCACCTCCAGACCGGGCACCTGCAGGTCTTGGCAGGCCTCGGTGATGCGCTGGCGCAGGCGTTCCAGGCGGGCGGCAGCGATATCCCGCGGCATTCCCGGCAACAGCAGCAGGAACTCCTCGCCCCCCATCCGTACCACTTGGTCCTCACTGCGGACCGCGGCGCGAAGCGCGCGGGCCACGGCCACCAGCACCTGGTCACCGATCTCATGGCCATGGCGATCGTTGATGTCCTTGAACAGATCGATATCGAGGAAGCCGATCACCAGCGGTCCTCTGTCACGCTCGCCGCCCTGCAGATGCTGGGCCAGCTGCTGCAGGCCGGCGCGGCGGTTGGGCAGGCCGGTCAGCATGTCGGTCTCGGCGAGCTGGCGCATTTCATCACGCTGCTGGCGCAGCCGGCCCAGGCGCAGGTTGAGCGCGTAGGCCGCCATCATCAGCAGCCAGGTGACTGCCAGCTGCAGGGCCTCCACCCGGTACTCCATCAGCCAGTGCGCGCTGGCGG
>NZ_QAIJ01000197.1:47846-56779 GCF_003060985.1 Stenotrophomonas sp. HMWF023 | reverse complement strand
GCACCAGCATCGGCGCCAGTGCCGCCAGCCCCGCCAGCGACCAGACATCGCCGCGCAGGCGGGCCCAGATGCCCATCGCCAACGACAGTGCGCAGCCGACGATGAAGCTCCACTGCAGGACCTGCGCAACCACGCCCAGTCCATCGCGCTGCAACCACGGCACCAGTGCTGCCACCGTCAGCAGGGACCACAGCACCAGCTGCTGGCCCACGCGCGAACGTGGCAGTACGCGGTCACCGCCGTTCAGGCGCCACAGCGCCGGCAACACCAGTGCCTGGGTCGCTGCAGTCAACGCCAGCAGCCACCAGTCACCGCGTCCGCCGACCCGCAGCCAGGGTTCGGGATAGCCGCTGAGGCCACCGAGGATCGACTGCCACAGCACCAGCACCAAGGTGGCGCCGATGTACATCAGGAAACTGCGGTCGCGGGTGGTCAGATAGGCCATCAGCGCCGACAGCGCCAGCGCGATTGCCACGGCGATGCAGGCAGCGCGCACCAGCAGCCGGGCAGTATCGTTCTGCTGTACCGGGCTGGGCGCGCCCAGCTGCAACGTCGGCACCCAGCGCGCCTTCAGCGGCGTCTGCCAAGAGACCAGGAAGGGTTCGTGGCTGCCGGCAGCAGGTACCGCCACCATGCCGATGCCCGCACGGAAGCGCGAGTCGCGGGTGCGCGCGTCCTGCATGTTGCCGCAGATCTCGCGGTCACCGTGCTGCAGCCGCACTTCACCGGCAAAGACATTGAAGACATCCAGCGCCTGCGGCTCGCCGGACCAGCCTTCTGGCGGTGCATTCACCCGTGTCTGCTGGCGCGGCCCGGCCAGCATCTCCGGCGTACACGCGCGATGGGGCGTAGGTTCGGCCGTCGCGGTGCCGACCAGAAGGTAATCGCGGCCGGCGTCGACGCTGCGCGCATGGCCCAGCCACGGCAATGCCAACCACACCAGCAGCAGGACAAGCACCGCCCCTGTTTCCAAACGCACCTGCCTGCCGCCCACGCCACGTCCTGTTACTGCTTACGTCCGCGCCCACTGCGCGTCGCCCCTGGCGGCATTATCGCAGTCGAAGGCGCCGCCGATGTGTAGACCAAAGTGGTGGGGGTATTGGCCGGGCTGCCGCCCGGCACCCGCAGAGGCCGGAGCCGAAGCAACAGCGAAAGCAACAGCGAAAGCGGCTACCGAGGTGGGCGGGGCGGTATGGGCAGGCAGGACACACCGTAAACCCATCCATGGGGGCTCGATGGCGCCATCCATGGCGCCAACGGTCCTGCCTGCCCATACCGCCCCACCCCTGACAGCGTCCTGGCGTCTGCTGGATCCCCGTCATGCGTGGATGAAACTCCATCGAAATCGAATATTTCGATAATTGGACGAAGAGCATCCACGCATGGCGTGGATCTACGTGTCGACCAAGGTCGACACCCACCAGGAGCAGGCCATGCCATTCCGGCAGATTGCGGAGATCTGTCGAAGGCGGGGTGGGTCCGGTTGCGGGGGCGTGAGCGCCATGGATGGCGCGACCGAGCTTACATGGACGTACTTGCAGCGTCCCCCGCAACCGGACCCACCTCGCCATCCCCCAGGAACCCCGCTGTTGCTGTTGCTGTTGCTGTTGCCGCTGAGGTTGCCGGCCAGCGGCCGGCACTACCGCGGGTGCCGGGCGCAGCCCGGCCGCAGCACCTTCAGCCGGCAGCCGATGGCCCCTGCGTGCCGGCCAACCGCATCGGCCGCAGATCAGCCAGGGTCAACCGCTCCAACGGCTGCGGCCGTTCAATGGCATAGCCCTGCAGGCCCTGCACCCCCATCCCGGCCAGCGCCTCGGCAACTTCAATGGACTCCACCCACTCGGCCACCACCTCCATCTGCAGTTCGCGGCCCAGCTCGCTGATCGCACGCACGCTGGCACGGCTGACCGGATCGGTATCCATGTCACGCACGAAGGCACCATCGATCTTCAGCATGTCCGCCGGCAGCTGCCGCAGATAGCCGAACGAGGACAGGCCCGAGCCGAAGTCATCCAGCGCCACCCGGCATCCGCGCGCCTTGACCGCGTCGATGAAGGCACGTGCCTGGCTCAGGTTGCCGATTGCCGCGGTTTCGGTGATCTCGAAACAGAGCTTGGACGCCAGCGCACGGTTGCGCTCCAGCAGGTCGCAGACGAACGCCAGGAATCCCGGCTCGGCGATCGACTGGGCCGACACGTTGACGTTGCACAGACCGAGCTGGCGAACGTGCGCCGGACACACCTGCAGGTGGCGGAACAGCAGGCCGAGCACGTGCCGGTCCAGCACCACCGCCATGCCGTAACGCTCCACCGCCGGCATGAACTGGCCCGGCAGGTGCAGCACACCGTCGCTGTCACGCATGCGCACCAGCACTTCATAGTGCAGGTAGGACGGATCACCTACCTTGGCGATGCGCTGCGCATACAACAGCATGCGATTCTCGGCCATGGCACGACTGACCCGCTGCAGGCGTTCGGCTTCCAGCCGCCGTTCTTCCAGGGCCAGCCGGTTTTCGTTGAAGCAATGCACGCGGTTGCGGCCGGCCTGCTTGGCTGCATAGCAGGCACTGTCGGCGGCGCTCATCAACCAGTTCGCGTCCGGTGCCTCGGCCGTCACTTCGACCACGCCCACGCTGCAGCTCAGCTGCGGACTGCCTTCGCTGATCGGGAACGTGGCCTGGCCCAGGTTGCGGATCAACCGCTGCAATACGCGCTTGGCTTCATCCTGGTTGGCGCGGGCGAGGAACACCGCGAACTCATCCGCGCCCAGGCGGCCCACCCAGTCGCCATCACGCACCGCGCCGACCAGGTACTCGGCGAAGCTGCGCAGCATCTGGTCGCCGGCCGCGTGGCCGAAGCTGTCGTTGACCAGCTTGAAGTGGTCCAGGTTGATGTAGCCCAGTGCGTGGGTTCCACCGTCGGAGCGGACCTGCAGCAGCGACTTCTCCAGCAGGCGCTCGATCTCGCGGCGATTGATCAGGCCGGTCAGTGGATCGTGGCTGGCATGGTGTTCGATCTCGCGCGCCAGGGCATGGTTCTGGCTGACATCCTCGACGATGGCGAACACCGACAGGCCACCGCTGGAGGTGCGCACGCCGGTACCACTCCAGCGTCCCCATACCAGGCTGCCATCACGACGCCGGAAGCGCAGTTCGCCCGGTCGCAGCTGGCGATCCCAGTCGATGCGGCCACCCCCATCGATCACCAGCTCGCCCTCCATCAGCAGCTCGGCCAGCGACATCTGCAGCAGCACGTCGCGGCGATGGTCGAGGATGTCGGCCATCGCCTGGTTGGCCTCCACCACCCGGCCGGCGGCATCCAGCTTGAGCATGCCGACGTTGGCCTGGTAGAAGGCCGCCCGGAAGCGGCTCTCATGCTCGGTCAGGTCCTTGCCGACCCGGCGGGCCAGGGCAACCGCCATCAGGCTGATCAACAGGACCGACAGGCCGCCCACGGCCAACGTCGCGATGCGCACCGCACGGGCCATGCGCAGCAGCGCCTGCGAGAACGCCTGCGCCTGTGCGCGCAGCTGGTGGTCGATGCCCCGCAGCCGGTGCAGATACTCATCCACGGTCGCCTCGTCCAGCGGTCCCGAGCCATGGCGGCGTTGCAGTTCCTCCGACAACGCCTGCAGGGCCAGCAGGTCCGCGTCGGTCTGCCGCCACAACCAGGTGGCCTCGCGGAAGGCACCGACATTGCGCGCGTGGCGGAACGAAAAGATCAGCCGCGGGATGTCGGCGCGGGCGTTACCCCCACGCAGGAAGCCGGCGCGGGCTGTCGCCTCGTCCGGTTCGGGTTGCTCCAGCGCCTTGCGAGCCTGCAGGTCACCCAGCGGAACCCGCAGTGCCCGTTGGGCATCCTGCAGATCCTGCAGGTGGCCACGCGCCAGGTAACGGCTGAGCGCTGCGGTGGCGTCCTGCTGCCCCCGCGACCAGTAGCCCTGCCCTGCGATCCACGCGGTCGATGCCGCCTGCAGCTCCTGGATCACGGCCGACAGCGCGACCAGTCCGATCGCCATGCCCGTCAACAGCGCAAATCGCAGTCCCAGCCCGCGGGTCATCGGTACCCGGCGGCGCTGTTGGTCCATGCCACTTCTACCCATCCTGGATCCCCCGAATGTGCTGCGGTGACAATCTCCTACGGAACCGTGCCAGCCTAGAACCGGGGATGTGTGGGCCATGCGAAACCGGACCCGGCCGGTGACCGGCAGCGGCGGCCAAGCCGGTCTGACACCCTACAAATGACAACGCCAGCCCGGAGGCTGGCGTTGTTCATCTACTTCAGCGCGGCTTAGAAGCTGCGCGGGCCGCGCGGCTTGTTGAAGCCATCACGACGCGGCGGACGGCTGTCGCGGTCGCCGCCGGGGCCACCCGGGCCGCTGCGACGCGGACCACCCGGACCACCGGGGCCACCCGGGCCGCCCGGACCACGCTTGTCGAAGCGCGGCTTGAACGGACGCGGCGCCGGATTGACCTCTTCACCAGCCGCCAACGGCCGCATCTGCAGCTGCTGGCCGGACACCCACACCTTCTGCAGGTGGGTCAGCACGTCCGACGGCATCTGTGCCGGCAGATCCAGCAGCGAGAAGTCGTCGTGGATGTCGATGCGACCGATGAAGCGGCTTTCCAGGCCGGCTTCGTTGGCGATGGCGCCGACGATGTTGGCCGGCTTCACGCCATGCTGGTGGCCGACCGAAATGCGGTAGGTCTCCATGCCCTGCTCCGGTGCACCGCGCGGCGGCACGTCACGGCGCGGGCGCTGCTCGAAGCCACCCTCGGCATCGTCACGACGCGGACCACGCTCGAAACGCGGGCCGCGCTCGTTGCGGTCGCCACGTTCCGGGCGCTCGGTGCGCTCGAAACGCTCACGCGGCGCGCGCTCTTCGCGCGGTGCGCGCACCGGCGGCTGCAGCAGGAACGGGGTATCGCCCTGCATCATCTTCGCCAGTGCGGCAGCCACTTCGATGGCCGGCACGTTCTGCTCGGCCTCGAAGCGCTCCAGCAGCTGGCGGTAGAAGTCCAGGCCACCCTGGCCCAGCGTCTCGGTGATGCGCGAGGTGAACTTGCTGATGCGGTTGTCGTTGACCGCTTCCACGCTCGGCAGCTGCATTTCTTCGATCGGCTGGCGGGTCGCACGCTCGATCTGGCGCAGCATGCCCTTCTCGCGCGGGGTAGCGAACAGGATCGCTTCACCGCTGCGGCCGGCACGGCCGGTACGACCGATACGGTGCACATAGCTTTCGGTGTCGTACGGGATGTCGTAGTTCAGCACGTGGCTGATGCGCTCCACGTCCAGGCCACGAGCGGCCACGTCGGTGGCAACCAGGATGTCCAGCTTGCCTTCCTTCAGCATGGCGATGGTGCGCTCACGCTGGGCCTGCTGCATGTCACCGTTGATGGCGGCAGCGGCCAGGCCACGGGCCTGCAGCTTGCTGGCCAGTTCCTCGGTGCCGGCCTTGGTGCGCGCGAAGACGATCATCGCGTCGAACGGCTCGACTTCCAGGATGCGGGTCAGCGCGTCCAGCTTGTGCATGCCGCTCACCCACCAGTAGCGCTGGCGGATGTTGGCCGAGGTGGTGGTCTTGGTCGCGATGGTGACTTCGACCGGGTCCTTCAGGTAGGTCTGCGCGATACGACGGATGGCCGGCGGCATGGTCGCCGAGAACAGCGCCACCTGGCGCTTCTCCGGCAGCTTCTTCAGCACCGCTTCGACGTCGTCGATGAAGCCCATGCGCAGCATTTCATCGGCTTCGTCCAGCACCAGCGTCTTCAGCTCGGACAGGTCCAGCGTACTGCGGTTCAGATGGTCGATGACGCGGCCGGGGGTACCGACCACGATGTGCACGCCGCGGCGCAGGGCCGTCAGCTGCTGGCCGTACGGCTGGCCGCCGTACACTGGCAGCACGCGGAAGCCGGGGATCTTCGAGGAATAGGACTGGAACGCCTCGGCAACCTGGATGGCCAGCTCGCGGGTCGGGGCCAGCACCAGGGCCTGCGGCTTGATCTGCTGCAGGTCGATGTTGGACAGCACCGGCAGGGCGAAGGCTGCGGTCTTGCCGGTACCGGTCTGGGCCTGGCCCAGCACGTCGCGGCCTTCCAGCATCGCCGGGATGGTGGCAGCCTGGATCGGCGACGGCGTTTCGTAGCCGATGGCGGTAACAGCCTGCATGACGGGCTCGGACAGGCCGAGCTGCGCGAACTGCAGCTGCGCTTGGGTTTCTTGGGACATGGGGAACTCCGAAGGCACTGCCACGAGCATGGCAGGCGAAAAAAAGGGGGATTCCGCGCTTTGGGCGCCCTTCTTATCGCGTGCCCTGGCGCTGCTCGGTTGAAGCTGAGGTTTTACTCGCTCAGAGCGGAATGATACCGCACTGTTGCTGAACAAGGTGTACAGGAAACCAACGGCATGCCGTTACGGCCCGCCGTGGCGCACAATAGGCGCCCATTTTACCGCTGCGGGCCCTGTCCTGCAGCGCCTGCCCCAGGAAACCCCGTTCCATGCAGATCCTCGAATTCGACCTCGACGGCGACTACGTCGAACTCAAGCAGTTGCTCAAGCTGGCCGACCTGGTCACCAGCGGTGGCGAAGCCAAGATGGTCATCAGCGAAGGCCTGGTGCTGGTCGATGGCGAGGTCGAGCTGCGCAAGGCCTGCAAGATCCGCGCAGGCCAGGTGGTCGAGTTCAACGACAGCCAGATCCGGGTCCTGGCCGCCGTTTGAGTCACCGCGCGGCCGTCAGGCCACGCGCTGGGTCAGGTGGGCGGCAATCAGCTGCCGGAACGGCGCCACCCCCTGAGCTACCCGCAACCCCGCCGCGCGCAACAGGCGCGCCGGCCGGCGGTCATCGGTATACAGGCTGGCAATCGCATTGGTCGCCTCATATAGCGGCCGCGCTGCCAGCCGATGCCCGCGCTGGTAGCTGCCCAGCATGCCGGCGGCGGCGATATCCGCGCCGCGCCGCTGCTGCTCGGCGATGCCCTGCGCCAACCGCTGCGCACTGGCCAGGCCCAGGTTGAAACCATGTGCGGTGACCGGGTGCATGCCCACCGCGGCGTCACCGATCAACGCCGAACGTTCGCCGACGAAGCGGTGCGCATACACCCCGACCAGGGGATAGGCCTGCGGCGTGACCACCGGCTGCATGCGTCCCAAGCGGTGCTCGAAGAAACCGCTGATGGCGTCCCCGAACGCGATCTCATCCATCGCCAGCAGTTCTTCGATCTGCCGCGGTGGCAGGGTGATCACCGCCGATGCCTGGCCTTCGTTGAGCGGCAGCAGTGCCATCGTGCGTCCATAGCCGAACCACTCCCACGCCGTGTGGTGATGATCGCGCTCGACCTGCATCCTGCAGACCAGCATCGACTTGCCGAAGTCACGCATCTGCGCACCGATGCCGAGCATGCGGCGGGTGCCGGAGAAGCGGCTGTCGGCGCACACCAGCAGGCGCGCGTGCAGTTCGCTGCCATCATCCAGGCGCACCACGTGGCCCTGGCTGTCGGCGCGCACCGTCTGCACCTTGCGACCATCGAACAGCTCCAGCCCGTCCTGGCCCTGCACCGCCTGCCAGGCCGCGCGGCGGATCAGATGATTGGGCACCAGCCAGCCCAACGGCTGGCCATCGATCTGGCTGCTGGCGAAGGTCAGCGCGAATGGCGACCCGCCGTTCATCACCCGCGCGTCGCGCAGCTCGGCAACCTCGGTCTCGGGCAGGCGTTGCCACAGGCCCAGCTGTTCCAGACTCTGTCGCGACGCATGGGTCAGGGCGATTTCACGGCCATCGAAGGCGGCATCGGCCAAAGCCTGGCGCGGCTGCGCCTCGACCAGCCCCACCTGCAGGCCGGTGCCGGCCAGCGCGCGCGCAAAGCACAACCCGGCCGGTCCGGCGCCGACCACCACCACGTCCATCCTGCGCATGCGCACCTCCTGCCGTTGATCCAGTCGCGGCCAGCATAACGCCGCGTGCCTGACCGGCCTTGATCTGGATCAGCTGTGCGTCACAGCAGCGCGAACACCAGCGCCAGGATTGCCAGGATCGATACCAGCCAGACCAGGCTGCGCACATAGGGAATGCCAGCGGCGTACAGCGGCAGGTACACCACACGGGCCCAGAAGTAGACCTGCGCCGCCAGCGCGGTGGTGTCACTGCCGCGCCCGGCCACCACCACCGCGATCGCAGCGGCAGCGAAGAACGGGAAGGTCTCGAAGAAGTTGGATTGCGCCCGCTGCAGCCTGCCTGCCAGCGGACTCAGCGGCTTGGACGAGTCGTCGCGTGCAGAGGCGTTCCATTTCATCCCGCGCTCGCGGGTGACCACGGTGGAGGCGGCGAAGATGTAGACGAAACCCAGCAGCATTGCCCATGCCAGCATCGTCAGTTCGGTGGCCATCGTCGATCTCCGTCAGGGGCTGGATGCGCGCAGGCTGTAACCGGCCAGGCGCCAGGTCTGGTCTTCGTCGAAGCGGAACGACACCAGCTCGCGTACCGGCTGCGCGCTGTTGGCGAAGCGGGTCGGGAAGCTGACGTTGATGTACAGGCCTTCAGGCACGGCAGCGCCTGCGGCGTACTTGACCCGGGTGATGGTCGGCTGGCCACGGCCGGCCATCGCGCCCAGACGCGTGCGGTCTGCCGCAAGCTGGCTGACGAAGGCCGCCTTGGGCACCGCCCGGCGGGCAACAGCCGAGGCGCCGTCCCACAACTCACCCGCCCGATTGGCGTCGACCAGTTGCGCGGCCTTCAATGCGGCGCTGCCCATTTCCGCGTCCTGTTTCTGCACCTGCGCCTGCTGGGCAGCACTCAGCACCGGCGTGGCAGCGGTCGCCGGCTTCGCGGCGGTCGGGGCACTCGGCGCGGGGCGAGCCGGGGCCGGTGCGGGCGTGGCCGGTGCAGGCGCTTGCGCCAGTGCAGCCAGGGGCAACAGGGACAGCAGCAGGAGCACGC